>REBZ01000062.1 GCA_007692495.1 Alkalicoccus sp. | reverse complement strand
GAGCTGAAGATCCATTTCTTCCGGTTTATGGGCGGAAGAAATTAGCTGAAGCCGGTCCGCCCGGAAAGCGTCCTGCGGAGGCGAAAGCAGGGGAATGTCTACGCCTGTATAAAAAAACTTTATAAACAGCCTGAAAACAACACAGCTGTTTTATTGAGATTAGAGGATTCCGGTAAGAAAAAAAAGACTGCTCCTTCTTTTGAAGAAGAGCAGCCTTTTTAAGTTAATCGGCAAATGTGTGTTTTCCAATCGTGAATTTTACAGGGCGGGTAAAGATCCATTCTGACGTGGCAGTGGCTGCATTGTAGTAGTAAAGGGCTCCCTGTGAAGGGTCCCATCCCTGCCAGGCTTCTTTGACAGCCCGGTAGGAGGAGGAATCAGGCTGAAGATAATACTGGCCGTCATCCACAGCTGTAAACTGCCGCTGCTGAAGAACGACATCACTGATGGCAGAAGGAAATTCAGAGGAATTTACCCGGTTTTTAATTACTCCGGCTACGGCTACCTGGCCTTCAAACGATTCACCACGTGCTTCACCGTGCACTGTTCTTGCAGCGGCTTCGACTTCATTCAGCTTATGCATCGTTGCAGGTCCGGCTACTCCATCAGCAGCGAGGTTGAAATCCCGCTGAAAACTCTGCACGGCCTCGTCGGTAAGGGGCCCGTAATATCCTGTAGCCTCACTATGTAAGTAATCCATTTTGATCAATTTCTGCTGCAGTTCCACAACAGCTTCTCCACGGTCTTCCTGCTGCAGCGCAGCTTCTGCGGTCTGCGGCTGAACAGCCGCGATAATAACAGCTGCGCACATGGCAGCGGTAAACAAAAGAATCGCTTTCAAAAATACCTACCTCCTTTTCCTTTATAATACAATTTCTTTATAGTGAAATAAATCACCAACATAAACTTCGGGAAAGAAGTTGTGAAAATTCGCGCAATTTATTTGCTTTTATAAGTCTTTTGTTGGCAATACTTAAGCTGCCCGGAGATTTTTCCCAGGGCAGCTTTGTCTTCATTTATTCTGTTCTGTGCAAAAGTCTGTTAAGGGACAAGGATGAGTTTCCCGCTCGTCTTTCGGTTTTCCATGTCTTCATGAAGGCGGGCAGCGTCTTCCAGACGGTAGACCCCACCTATTTCAAGTTTAAGCTCTCCGCGGGCAGCGAGCGTCATGATTTCTTCGAGGCTTTGTTGGAACAACTCCGGTCTGGCCATCATCTGCGGCAGGAAAAAGCCGATGACCGACTGATTTTTTTCCATCAGCCGGAACGGGGTTAATTCCGGCAGTTCTCCGCTCGCCGCACCATAAACGACGAGGCGGCCGAAAGGAGCAAGGCAGTCAAGCGTCTGTTCGAAAATTTTTCCGCCGGCCATTTCGAGGGCAACGTCGACTCCTTGGCCGTCTGTCAGAGCCGTTACTTCTTTTTCCCAGCCGTCTTTCGTGTAATCAACTACTTGGTCAGCTCCAAACTTAAGCGCAAGTTCCCGTTTTTCCGGGGTACTCGCTGTAGCAATAATGTTTCCAGCGCCAAAGTATTTTGCAAGCTGGACAGCCAGTGTTCCGACACCACCCGCGGCAGCATGAATAAGGATGGATTCTCCCTGCTCCATACGGCCCATCGTTTTAATAATATGGTATGCGCTTAATCCCTGGAGTGGAAGAGCGACTGCTTCCTGATCACTCAGGCTCTCCGGAACCGGGATAAGATGCTCAGTTTTTACACATACATATTCTGCATAGCCCTGCTCTCCGACGAGCGCGACGACACGGTCACCTTTGTTGAGACCTTTTGTATTGTCCCCAAGTGCTTCCACAGTACCGGTAACTTCCGACCCGGGAGTGAATGGAAGAGGAGTGGAAACGACGTAGTTATTCTGACGGCGCATCGTATCGGCATAGTTTGCCCCGACCGCCGTTACTTTGACAAGAGCTTCCCCACTTTCAGGAGAAGGGGTTTCCACATCTTCGTAGGACAGGACTTCCGGTCCACCGAACTCGTGAATCTGAACAGCTTTCATAATAATAAAACCTCCTTCAAAATGCGTACTGATTTCATCCTAACACAGAGGACATTCCAGAAAATAACGAAACGTTTCATAAGGGAGGAGGCCTTGAAAACATAAAGCATTGAGTATAAAGACTCAATTTATGAGTATAAAACACATTATTCGAGTGTATATTACAATTATCGACATCTATATAATTGATTAAGTAAGTCCAAAAGCCTAATTATGCATCGAATATTTCGAATTATCTAAATTTAGTGTAGCGAAAGAATTCACTGTGTTATATACTTTAAGAGGAATAATTAACAAAAAATAACAAATGGAGGCGTTTTTATTTGAAGAAAAAAGTATTTTTAACTTCTGTACTGGCAGGAAGCCTTATATTGACCGCAGTGGCACCGACAAGCTTTGCCCACGATGCTATGGAGGGCGGTTCCAAAGAATCGGGACTGCCATTTGATCACGATGCACTGGAAGAGCTTGGTGAGCCGGATATAAATGGAAACAAAAACTTGAAGTTTCTTCATGAGGCTGCATCAGAGCAGATTCAGGAAGTGGACGGGGTGCAGAATAATACTGCAGACGTTTACGCCCACAAAGGTTTTGCCTACTTAGGAACACATACAGCCAACGGAGCAAACGGCGGGGTGAGAATATTCGATCTGAAGGATCCGGAAAACCCGGAGGAAATAGGACAGATAGCAGAGGATATTCCCCACACATGGCAGGAAAAAGTGATCGTGAAAAGAGTGAATACCCCGGAATTTAAAGGAGATCTCGCGGTCGTCAGCCTTCAGCAGACGAGCAGGAACAATGAAGACCGTCCGGACAGCGTCGGAGGAGCTCTTCTCTATGATGTCAGTGATCCATATAATCCGGAACGTCTCGGCTTTTATGAGCTGGACCGGGAAATTACCGGAACCCACGAGCTGTACTTAACGACGCAGGGAAACAGAGCACTGATGCTTCTTTCCAATCCATACGCTGACTTCTACACAGACGGTGAGCGGAAAGATTTTGAAATAGTGGACGTAAGTGACCCGGCAAATCCGGAGAAACTGTCGGATTTTGATCCGAGAATACTCGATGAAGTGGCAGACGACTTTAACGGCTATCACTGGGACTCCCCGGACGGAAAAACGCGCCCGGTATTCAACCACAGCGTAATCACAGATAATAACGCCCAGTATGCCTACGTTTCCATGTGGGATCTCGGAACAGTTATTCTTGATATCCGTAATCCGGAAGACCCGCAGTACGTCGGCCGCACAGATTTTGCCGATGATCAAAAAGGAGCTGCCCACTCTGCCGCACTGGCAAGAGGAGGCAACGTGCTGATTGAAACAAGAGAAGTTGCCAATCCGCACGGAGAAGGTTATGAAGATGCCTACGGCTATACGCGCATCTTTGATATTTCCGATAAGTCCAACCCGGAGCTTCTCAGCGAATTCACGACAGACTTAACTTATGATTTTGTGGGAGCTACTTTCGCCAATACGGTCCATGATCCGAAAGTGCGAGGAAATACGCTGTATCTTTCCTATTATTCCGGAGGGGTCATTTCTGTAGACATTACAGATCCGTCCAATCCAGAGGAAATCAGCCGCTATACGCCGGATGAATCTGACGTATGGGGCGTGTTCGTAGACCGCAACTACATCCTCGCTTCCGATATGGGGCAGGGACTGAAGGTTCTTTTGAAAAACAACAGTAATAATGGAAACAACAACTAATAAAGGAATAAAAACAGCAGGAGCCCGTCACGACAAAACAGTCGTGACGGGCTCCTGCTGTTGATAAAGTGTTTTTGGTGTATAGATAGACGGTTTCCTGCCTGCGCCTTCCGGGCGGGCCGGGCTCCTGCTTATTGGTCAAGTTCCACTATGAGGCTGATTATTCTATTGGGTGGATATATATCCTTCACGGCAGGCCGGGGTTAAAAATGTTATCCGATTTTCTGAATAAACTTTATGAGAAACGGAAGCGCCAGGAAGATGCAGATGACCCGAAGAATTTGTATGCTTGCGACGAGCGTCGGTTCAAGTCCGAGACCAAAGGCTGTGGCCGCCATTTCCGCAGCACCGGCCGGAACGATGCTGAGCAGGCTGACGGCGTAAGGAGCACCGCTTAATAAAGCAAATACGAGAGCAAGAAGGAAACCCATGACAAGAAAAAGAAATATGATCCGGGCACTGATAAAACCGACCGACCGCAGCCGCAGAAAGGTATTTTTATCAAAACGGACGCCGACCATTACTCCAATCAGACCTTGGCCGAGTCCGCCTATATAAGAAGGTACTTCCTCCACATAAAAAACGAACTCTCCGAGAATAAATCCGAAAAGAATGGAATATAAAAGCGCTCCTGCAGGAATTTGGAGACGGCTGTTCAATAATAGTGCAGCAGTAATTACGATAACAAACACGAAAAACTGCTCTGCGGTCGGCAGAATATTCCCAGCGGTGTGAGGGAGCTTCTCTGCTTCCCGTCCGAAACCGGCCGCAAGAGGTATAAGCAGGACGAAAAAAGTAATTCTAGCCGTATGAAATGCGGCGACAATCCGCCGGTCAGCCCCGTACTCTCCGCTGACGCTGATAATCTCCGATGCGCCTCCTGGTATGCAGCAGAAAAAGGCAGTTTTTTTATCAAGTTCCGGAGCCCATCTGTAAAGCAGCCAGCCTAAAAAAAGACTGCCGGCAAACGTCAGCAGCAGGCTGATAAGCAGCGGAAAGAAATACAAGCCGAGTACGTTGAACAGCTCCCGGTCCATCAGAAGTCCGATGTTTGTTCCGACAAGTGTCAGAGCGAGCTTGAACGGCCAGCCGTCGTAGGTAAGACCGGTGCCGAACAGCCCGTACAATATGCCGAACAGCAGGGAACCGAGCAGCCAGCCGGCCGGTACATTGAGCAGGTCAAATAAAAAACCGGCTGATAAACCTCCTGTAAGAATAACGAGTGCGCGTATCATAGTATCGACTCCGTTTCGGAAAGGGTGCCGGACAGAAGAAAAAACTGAATAAGTTCCCTGTTCAGTGGAAAGCAGGAAGGTAGTTTACACATTATGCCACAACCGTGGTAACTTATAAATAACAAAACAATTTCAGCAGTGTTTCCGGCTGCTGCAGAGAACCCCGGATGTCGGGAACAGATATTATCAGCTTATCCTCAGTCAACAGTACAAGAACGAGACAGTTAAGGAGTGTTCATGATGATGAAAACAGGTGAAACAGTCGTACTTCCTTTTCCAATCGCTTATATTCCAATCAAGAAGCTCGCACTGATTAATTTTGAGAAGGCGCCGGATAAAGAGTACACCGGCTTGGAACTTCAGTATTTATCAGGAGAAACGTTCGGCAGTGGATACCGTGTTATTGCCTGGCGGATAGACGGGTATGTGGATGTGTATGATGAATTCACCTTAACAAAGCCGGATCCAAAAAGCTTTCAGGTCGCAAGACGGGGACTGAAGGAATATTGTCAGGTGGTAATACAGAAGGTCATATTTGAACAGGGAAAGCTGTCTTTTAAGTTTACGGATAAAAGAGGACGAAGGATCAGTGTTTTCATTGAGGAGCATACATCCAGAAAAACAAAAGAAATTTCTCTTCTGGCACCGGTAGGGAGCTCATCCGAAAATCCAGTTTATCTGCCGCTCATTTATTTAACTGCATTTGATTTTCTGCGAAAAAAAGGAACAAAAGCAGAAGTGAAGATTGCCGGAAAGAAAATGAAGCTGGATTCCTTTCCGTTTCCCTCTCCTAAAGACTGGCAGTGGCGGTTTTACACACGCTGGGCGATGGACAGTTTTATTATTGAATTCGCAGAGGAGAAGGAAGCGGTGCTGAAAGAATGGTCGTTGAACCCTTCAGGGAAAGTAGTGGATGGAAGTTTTACTTATCACTTTCATGAGAAGAAACTGACGGAAATCAGTTTTCATGAAGAACATTCATTGCACGTCCAGTTTCAGGGGGGGATACCGGACCTCCGGATGATGCAGCCGGGAACTGCCGCTCAGGGGGTGTTTTCTATTATAGCTGGAGATGGAATGGGGAAGATCGAAGGAACCTATTCCGTGGAACGGTACGAAGAAACCGCGGAACTGGAACTTATTCCGGACAGAGGCTGGGTACCGGAACCAAAGGCACTGCTTACAAAGATCCTTTTTCACAGAAAATCCATGTTCTGCAGCTGGCCAAAGAGCTACCGGTACAGGCAGACAGTCCATTTGCCCACCCTTTTTTCCAAAAGCAGTTGGGAAAGAATTACGTAGGGCGAAATATTCATTGTTGCTGTAAAACGTTTACTCACCCGGAGGATGGTCTATCTAGTAATAAAAGGATGATCAAATAACAGAAAGGGTGAAAGTATGAGGGCAGTAACGTATCAAGGAAAAGAAAACATGCAGGTTAAGGATGTGCAGGCCCCTTCAATAGAGAAAGATACGGATATGATTGTTAAAATTACAGCCAGTGGAATCTGCGGATCAGATCTCCATTTGTATAAAGGCGGTATACCGGCGCCGGAAGATTACGTCATCGGGCATGAACCGATGGGTATTGTAGAAGAAACAGGACCTGAAGTGAAAAATCTTAAAAAAGGGGACCGGGTGGTTATTCCATTTAACATCGGATGCGGTGACTGCCATTTCTGTAATAATCAGATGGAAAGCCAGTGTGATAATTCCAATCCCCATGCGGAAATGGGAGGACTTTTCGGCTTTTCAGAAGACTTCGGCAGCTATCCGGGAGGCCAGGCAGAATATCTGCGGGTTCCTTACGCTGACTTTACGTCGTTCAAAGTTCCGGAAAGCAGTGAACTGGATGATGAAAGTGTTCTTTTCCTTTCCGATGTTATCCCCACCGCATTCTGGAGCGTGGAAAACAGCGGGGTAACTTACGGAGATACGGTTATTGTTCTTGGGTGCGGACCAATCGGCCTCATGACGCAGAAATTTGCCTGGATGAAAGGTGCTGAGAGAGTCATTGCCGTAGATCATCTCCCGTATCGGCTGGAACATGCCCGCCGCACGAACAATGTGGAAACATACAACTTTGAAAACAATCCGGAGATAGGCAAGCTTCTTCACGAAGACACGAAAGGCCGGGCGCGGGTTGTCATCGACTGTGTCGGCATGGACGGTACGGTGCCTTCGAACGAAGAGTTTGGTTCGGAAGGAGAAAATCAATTTGGTACGATTCACCCTATCGTTACTGCGGCTCAGGCAGTGCAGAAGTTCGGTGTCGTACAGCTGACCGGAGTTTACGGTACAGAAGCTAACAATTTTCCAATTGGAGATTTCTTCACCCGTAACGTAGCGCTTACGATGGGGCAGGCTCCAGTCATTCATATGATGCCGGCTCTCTATAAAATGGTGGAAAACAAGCAGATCGATCCGACAGATATTATTACTCATCCGATGAAATTGGATGATGCAGCGAAAGCCTACAGTATGTTTGATAAAAAAGAAGAGGAAAGCATTAAATTCGTACTGAAACCTTAAACCATTGGGGCAGCGCTGATTGCTGTTTCTGAAGCTCTCACTGAAAGTGAAAAAGCAGCTTTCAGTGAGAGCTTTTCTGCCTGTTAATGAGATGGAAAGGAGGAAAGCACATGGCTGAGAAAATTCTTCATTCCTACATTGGACACCAGTGTAAGATCACAACTCTTTTGGGAGAAAAGGTGTCGGGAGAAATCAAATCCATTGATGGTAAGTGGATTGAGCTTCAGGTAGGAAAAGCGAAGGAATTTATCAATACGGAGTATGTGGAACGGATAAAGGTAACTGATCCTGATGCATAACAGAGGTTTTTATCTTTATTAAGATTTAATGTCCCTTTAAAAGGGTATATTTTACCAATAACTGATACTAAAGGAGGACACTATGAAAAAAGCAATTTTTTTAACAGCAGGTGCCGGACTGTTGTTTGCCGCAGGATGCGGTGATGGAAATGTAAATCCGGACGACGAAGATCTGGAATGGGAAGACGAAGCTTCCGATGAAATCGGAGCAGACATTTACATTCCTGAATCCGAAAATTACCCTATTACGCTCGCTTACCTCGAAGACAGCGAAGGTGGGGACGACCATGATACGATCGTCGTTCATTACCATGAAGGGCTTGATGGCGGAGAGGAAGCGATGGCAGAGGAAGCGCAGGAAGCATGGGAAGAAGAAAATAACGCCCATCTTCTGCATGAACGGGGAGCCGATGGAGATCAGGTAATCGACTTGACGTTTACTACCGCTGAAGCCGTTTCTTCTGAAGGTGAAGAAGTGGAGATTGGAGGAGAAGAAGTGATGAGGGAAGAAGATGACGATGTCTTCCATTATATTATCCCTGTGGAAGAGGGCACGTATATTGTATCCTATATGCCGGGTCCTGATACCGGAGAAGAGGAAGCGGAAAACTTTGTTGAAGATTTAATTGATGAAACAAGCTGATAAATAAAAAGTCCTAAAATATATCCTGTCGGGCTCGTATGTCCGGCAGTTTTTTTGCGTCTGCACAGTTATAAAGTAGCGGTGTTTCCGTTTTTTTGGCAGGACTATCCCCTCTCTCACAGTCCGGAGGTTGTGGTTTCCTTCTTTTGCCGATAAAATAGGATAAAGAATGATAATTGCAGGTTAACGAGAGGGTCAAGTAGATGCATCGCTGGATGAATTATTTAATAGGAGCAGGCACCGGTCTGTTTGCAGGTTACATAGTGGTTCACGGAATATCGCTTCAGCATATATGGCTTCCGATTTTACAGCTGCTGCTTCTCTGCAGTACTGCTGTTTTCGGTACGCAGTACGCACTGAGGTGGATTTCCTTTCTCTTTCACGTCGTGCTGTTTATAATTCTTATATATCAGGGAACGTTTTCGGAGTTTACGATTATTTATCTGCTTCTTCATACGGCCGCAGTCCGGCTGAAACAAGAGCAGAAAAGTTCCGGAACAGAGAAAAAGTTCAATTTAGTGGAAAAATGGAGCCTGGGGTTAATCTTTCTTCTCGTTTTGGTTCTTTTTATGTTTCAGGCAGGTACTTCGATGCTCGTCTTCATTTTCTATGCCCTCCTGGGAGCAGGGTTAGTATGGCCTGCAGAAGCGTATCTTAAATGGAAAAAACAGATGAAAAAAACAGCAGACGAAGTGGTCGGAGAGATGGAGAAGGCGGAAGAACCTCAAGAACTCCGGGAGATTTTCCTGAATTATCTGCACAGCGTGTTTCAGGAAAACACAGTCTGGCTGTTTATGCCGTCCAACTTTCCGCAGGGAACTACGCAGGAGCATCGGTACATGAAAGAGCAGCTGGAGAAAATAAGCCGTACAAAGAAAAAGGAAGGGCCGTTTTTTTATACGTCAATGGAAGGCGTGATCAAACAGGCTCAGGCGGTAGAGGCAGGGGAATGTTTTATTCTTCTGGAAAAACCGGTCTTTCCATATGCAGTAAAAGCAAAAAAAGCTTATATTAAACACGTTTTGTGGCATATGCAGTTTATTCACAGGTTTCTTGAACGGCGTATGGAGAGGGAGAAAGAAGTGAGGGCAGGACTTTCCCGCCATATTTCCCAGGGGATACATGACAGCCTCGCCCAGCAGCTGTTTTTCCTTTCTGCACAGACGTTCGGCTTGAAGATGGCGCTTCCTTCAGAAGCGGAGGCAGACCAAAATTTTATGAAACAGCTGAAAAAAATGGAAGAAGCTGTTCAGGAAGTACAGACAGACACAAGGAATTACATCGCCTATCTCCGGGGGGACAGACAGGAAAGGGAACTGCAGGAGTCTCTGCGGGAAATACTTTCACGGCGGCTGGACCCACGGGGAATTCAGTGGAAATTCCGGACGAAAGGTGAGGTAGTCAAAGAGAAGCTGCAGGTGGAAGAAACCATTTATCACGTGGTGGAAGAGCTTGTGAGCAATGCTTTGAAGCACGGCCGGATCTCCAGCCTGGAACTGGATCTGAACGTTAATGCAGTGCAGTGGGAAATTAAAATGATCGATGACAGCAAAAATGTTCCTAAAGAAATAAATTCGAAGCAGCACAGCTACGGAATTGAAGGTATCAGACGGAGGACAGCCGAAGTAAACGGCGACATTTCATTTCATCCGGCCGAAGGAAAAGGCCTGCTTGTGAAGTGTGTAATACCAAGAGGAGGAGAAGGATAATTATGATACGAATTTTACTTGCAGATGACCACCAGATTATCAGAGACGGGCTGCGGATTATTTTTCAGACCATCGATTCAATGGAAATAATAGATGAAGCAGAAAACGGGGACGAACTGCTGGAAAAGGCCCTGCGTATGAAACCGGATTTGATACTTTCAGACTTGAAGATGCCTGGCATCTCTATCGTGGACAGCACTTTGAAGATTAAGGCTGCTTCTCCCGAAACGCGGATTATCGTACTGACTGCCTACGATGACCATGGCGACATTTACCGTGCCATGAAAAATAATATCGACGGATATATTATGAAAGATACCCCTCCAGAGCAGGTGATGGAAGCAATCCGGACGGTGATGAACGGAGAGGTTTATTACCAGCAGGATGTTAAAAAACAGCTGGAGGATGCGCTTGAAGCAGTCAGGCTTACTCCGAGGGAACAGGAAGTATTTGCATGCATGGGAGAAGAACTGAGCAACCAGGAAATTGCAGACCGTCTTCACGTTTCAGAAACAACCGTTAAGAGTCATGTCAGTCAGATACTCCGAAAGACGAGTCAGCCGAACCGAACGCAGGCAGTACTTTATGGAGTGGACCACGGACTGCTGAATAAAGATAACGTTCCGAAATAATGAGGAGGAGCAGAACGGATGCTGGATATTGAAAAAGTAAGACTCCGGGAAGGAACAATTTTTTGGGCAGCGGTGACGACTACCGCTGCTGCACTGCTTCTTCTGGCAGAAAGATGGTTTCTGGAAGGAGCGGCGGAACAGGCGGCTGCGGGCTCTGTCATTTTTATCGGTGCCTGCTGGGCAGTCTACGGGATTTATAGAATGATAAGCCGCTACTCCACGTATTCAATGTACACATATGCTCCGGCTCTTGCTGCTTTTTTTCTGCTTTTAGTATTGATAAACCCTTTTTCAGGGGCGAATATTCATATATATATGCTGTTGTTTCCCCCAGCTCTCGCTCTTGGCGTGACACTTCTTCTTTATTCGGTGTGGGCAGGAATATTTTTATTGGCTTATGCGGCGTATATTTTAAGCGGGACCGGCTTTCAGGAGACTGGAGGAGACAGTCTTTTAACTTATTTTCTTCTGCCGGGACTGAGTGTTTTTATTGGGGGAGTGATCGTCATTCATCTCCAGTCACTGCTTCAGAAATTTCATACTGATGTTATATACGAAAAAAACACATACCTGCTGCAGGTTTTCCGAACGCTGATTCCGACGGTCGAAGCCCGCACCCAGATTAAAAAAAATGAAATAGATGATATGAGCATTCTCATGAGCCGGACGGAAAAATATATGGAGGAACCGCTTTTTGAAAAATGGGAAGTGGAACTTATTTCCATGGCCCATTACGTCAGCCGCATTCAGCTGCCGGATTATCTTTATGAAAAAAGAGGGAAACTGAGCAAGTACGAACAGCGGACCGTCCAGGAGCACTGCCGCTTTGCAGCTGACCTTATTCCACACGATGAAGAAATGAAGCGTATAAAACAGACGCTGGAGCAGCATCACGAGCGGAAAGATGGAAGCGGTTATCCGCACGGACTGCGGGGGAAAGAGATTACGCAAGGGGCCCAGCTTCTTGGGCTGACAGAGTCCTTTCTCTCCTTAACTCAGGACCGGATTTACCGGGGAGCCTTTTCACCGGAGGATGCAGCAGCGAAACTGGCAGAAGAGGCTGAAAATCTGTTCGAGAAAAAGCTTGTGGAAGCTTTTCTGCAATGCCTGAAAGAAGAAAAATACCTGCAATCTTCCGGGGAAGATCAAAACAGCAGTACAGGAAGTTTTTAAGGTGGAGAATTTACAGCTGTCGGCCGGAAAGTGCTGGTAAAACTATTCTGACCGCCGATGCCGGAAAGTATTTAGACTGATGTGAGCAGTTTAGTAGCTCCCGGGAGGAATATTTTCTACACTGGGAAAGCAGGAAATAAACTCAGGAGGCAGAAAATGCGAAAATTTCTCGAACCATATACATTTGCAAATGGAATGACGGTAAAAAACCGAATTATGCTCGCCCCAATGACAAACTTTTCTTCAGATGAAGAAGGAAAAGTAACGGCGGAAGAACTTGCTTACTATCGGGAAAGGTCCCGTGGGGCAGGAACCGTTATTACGGCATGCGCCAACGTAACAGCCGGAGGAAAAGGATTTCCCGGGCAGATAGGAATAGACAGGGACGAACTGGAAAGCAGTCTGCGGGACCTCGCTTCAGCAGTACAGGAAGAAGGAGCGAAAGCAGTTGTCCAGATATACCATGGAGGAAGAATGTCGCCTCCTGAGCTGCTGCCGGATAAACAGCCGGTGAGTGCAAGTGCTGTAGCTCCCCTGCGGGAGGGAGCTGTCACCCCGCGTGAGCTGACCGGAGAAGAAATCGCACATATTATTAAAGCTTTTGGACAAGCTGCACAGAGAGCCGTCCGCTCAGGATTTGACGGTGTGGAGATTCATGGTGCAAACACCTATTTAATACAGCAGTTTTTTTCTCCACATTCCAACCGGCGTACAGATAAGTGGGGAGGCTCTGTAGAAAATCGTATGCGTTTTCCACTGGCCGTTGTGAAAGAAGTCCTTCAGGCGGTAAAAGAAGCAGGGGCAGATGAAACATTCCTCATCGGTTATCGGTTTTCCCCGGAAGAAAAAGAGGAGCCGGGTATTACAATGGAAGATACGATGAAGCTTATAAACCGTCTGGCAGAAGAAAAACTGGACTATCTCCACGTATCGGTGCAGGATTTTTCTGCAGGGTCCATGAGGGATGAGAATGACGAACGTTCACGGGTGGAAATCGTACAGGAGGCAGTCGGAGAGAAAATTCCGGTTGTCGGTGTTGGTTCCCTTTATACCCCTGAGGATGCAGAAAAGGCGATGGAAAGCGGTGTGCCGTTCCTTGCCCTTGGAAGAGAACTTATAGTGGACCCGCAATGGGTGGAAAAAGTGGAATCCGGCCGGGAATCAGAGATTAGAACCGAGCTTTCCACCGAAGACCGTGAAAGACTCGTTGTACCAAAGCCTCTCTGGAAAGCGATTGTCAGCAGGCCGGGATGGTTTCCGGTAGCAGAGCATAAGCAGTAATAATTGCAATAGTGGAAGTACGGCTTCCCGTTTGCCGGAGCCTGTCAGGTAACTGACCCGCCCCCGGAAGTCAGATCAGCTGGTCTGACTTCCGGGGTATTTTATATACAGGGATACGATGAACTGCCTCCGCGTTCGGAAACATTAAAAAGCAGGCTGGAATAGTTATAGGAGAGCAGATGGCGGGTAAAGAAACAATAGGGATCTCCGATCTGAACGTGAAAGTCTTCTGAAAGAAAAGAAAGTAATTTAGACAGAGGTGCAAAAAAATTAAGCCAAATATTTTTTCTTGTGACAAAATATTTGGCATGCACTTTATTGAAAACCTTTTCATGGAGCTTTTTAATAATTGGCATCATTTTTGCATTTTAAGTATAGTGGAGTAGAAATTGTAAAGGAGGAGAAGTAATGGCGATAAAGCAGAAAACGTCATCTATCATTGAGCAGACGGAAAAGCACGGCGCAAGAAACTATCATCCGCTGCCGATTGTGATTTCCAAAGGCGAAGGTGTGTGGGTGGAAGATCCGGAAGGAAACCGCTATGTTGATATGCTGAGTGCTTATTCAGCATTAAACCAGGGGCATCGGCATCCAAAAATTGTTCAGGCTTTAAAAGATCAGGCCGATAAAGTAACATTAACATCAAGAGCCTTCCATAACGATCAGCTAGGACTCTTCTACGAAAAAGTCAGCACTCTCACAGGGAAGGATCTTGTTCTCCCGATGAACACCGGTGCAGAAGCTGTGGAAACAGCAGTAAAAGCTTCAAGGAGATGGGCCTACAATCGTAAAGGTGTAGAAAAAAACCGGGCCGAAATTATCGGCTGCCACGGCAATTTTCACGGCCGGACGATGACAGCAGTTTCCCTTGCAGAAGGAGAAAATGATACAAGTGGTTTCGGCCCGATGCTTCCGGGGATTAAAACGATTCCTTACGGGGATGCAGAGGCTTTGAAGCAGGCGATTACACCTGATACAGCAGCGTTTCTCTTTGAGCCGATTCAGGGAGAAGGCGGAGTGGTGATGCCTCCGGAAGGATTCCTCCGTGAAGCGCAGCAGATCTGCCGGGATAACAACGTGCTCTTTATTGCCGATGAAATACAGACTGGCCTTTGCCGCACGGGGCGCACATTTGCCTGTGACTGGGAAGATGTGGTACCTGACATGTACATTCTGGGCAAGGCACTTGGGGGCGGAGTGTTCCCAATTTCGTGCGTAGCTGCAGACGAGGATGTTCTCGGAGTGTTTGATCCGGGCTCCCACGGCTCAACATTCGGTGGAAATCCGCTCGGAGCTGCTGTGGCTGTTGCGGCACTGGAAGTACTCGAAGAAGAAAAACTGGCTGACCGGTCCCGGCGTCTCGGGGAGTATTTCCGCGACCGTCTGAGAAAAATTGAGAACGATAAAATTAAAGAAATCCGCGGCAAAGGTTTGTTTATCGGCGTGGAACTGACCGTTCCTGCCCGTTCCTACTGTGAACAGCTGAAAGAAGAAGGGCTGCTATGCAAGGAAACGAGAGAGAATGTCATCCGTTTTGCTCCTCCGCTCATTATTTCTGAAGAGGATCTCGACTGGGCGCTTAATAAGATCGACAAGGTACTTTCCAAATAATTTTACTAATTTAAAGGAGTGACATGTATGTATACAGTTTACCAGCATGAAAAATTCACTGATTTCACAAAGGAAGAAAACAGAAAAGAATTTCTCGAAGCTCTGCAGATTGTAAAAAAAGATATTGGTAAAGAATACCCGCTCGTTATCGACGGGAAGGAAGTAACAACGAAGGATAAACTGGTCAGCTATAACCCTTCAAACACGTCCGAAGTGATTGGAAGTGTTTCCAAAGCGACACCGAAGCACATTGACGATGCGTTCGAAGCAGCACAGCGTGCTTTTCCGGCGTGGAGCCAGACGGATGCTGTCGCCCGGGCGGAAGTGCTTTTCCGTGGTGCTGCTATTATGCGCCGACGCAAGCATGAGCTTTCTGCAACGGTTGTTAAAGAAGCAGGGAAGCCGTGGAAAGAGGCAGACGTAGAGGTAGCTGAAGCGATCGACTTCCTTGAATACTACGGACGCCAGATGGTGGAGCTGAAAGACGGCAAGAAAATCGAAAGCCGCGACGGTGAATCCAACCAGTACATCTACCAGGGTGTTGGTGTAGCGGTTACAATTCCACCTTGGAACTTCTCCGCAGCAATTATGGCAGGAACAACGGTAGCACCGCTTGTTGCAGGGAACACCGTTCTTCTGAAGCCGGCAGAGCCGACACCGATTATCGCCGCAAAATTTGTAGATATTATGCGTGAAGCAGGAGTGCCGGACGGCGTTCTGAACTTTGTTCCCGGAGAGCCGCACGAAATCGGCGACTATCTTGTCGATCATCCAACAACAGCGCTCATTACCTTCACCGGTTCAAAAGCAACAGGTCTGCGTATTCTTGAGCGGGCAGCGAAAGTACAGGAAGGCCAGCAGCACCTGAAAACTGTGCTCGCAGAAATGGGCGGTAAAGATACCGTAGTTGTCGATAAAGAAGCTGACGTACAGACGGCGGTGGAAGCGATCGTTCAGGGAGCGTTCAACTTCTCCGGTCAGAAATGTTCCGCAGGTTCCCGTGCTGTCATCCACGAAGATCTTTATGATGAAGTAGTGGAAGGCGTAACAGCGGAAACGAAAAAGCTGACGCTTGGAGATTCCGAGTACTACGAAAACTATCTCGGACCGGTTATTAACCAGAAAGCGTTTGATAAAATTACCGGTTATATCGATATCGGTAAAAAAGAAGGACGCCTCATGACGGGCGGAGAATCCGACAGTTCAAAAGGTTACTTTATTGAGCCGACTGTGTTTGCGGACGTAGATCCGGAAGCGGTTATCAATAAAGAAGAAATTTTCGGACCGGTACTTGCTCTGACTAAAGTTAAAAGCTACAAAGAGGCAATCGATGTAGCCAACAACACAGAATACGGTTTAACAGGAGCGGTTATTTCCAGGAACGTTGAAAATCTGGAATACGCGAAAAAGAATTTCCACGTTGGAAATCTGTACTTTAACCGTAACTGTACAGGAGCGATCGTCGGATACCACCCATTCGGCGGATTCAAACTTTCCGGTACAGACTCCAAAGCGGGCGGACCGGATTACCTTCTTCAGTACCTTCAGCCTAAGTCCATCAGCCAGTGGCTGTAAATAAAGGCATAAAGAAAGCCCGGCGGATTTTCCGCCGGGCTTTTCAGGCTGTTGATAAAATATTTTTTATGTATAGATAGACGGTTTCCTGCTTGCGCCTTCCGGGGACGCTTTCCGGGCGGGCC
>REBZ01000068.1 GCA_007692495.1 Alkalicoccus sp. | reverse complement strand
TTTTCTTCAGAAGATTCATTGGAACGGTCCTCATCGAGAGCGTCTTCCTTAGCGTTTTCCTCTTCGTTTACGCCGTTTTCTTCGGAAGAATCATTGAAGCTGTCCTCGTCGAGAGCGTCTTCCTCTGTCGACTCGGCACTAAGCCCGAGAGCAGTTTCTGTTTCGTTACCGGCCGGATCCAACAGGCGGAAAGTAAACTCTGCATCCTCGGTGATTTCTGGAATCTCGGTGGAGAAGGTGCCGTCTTCCGCAATTTCCAGGTGAAGCTTCTCAACGTCTTCCAGAGTCTCGGAATCCATCGTCAGTTCCAGATACTGCGCACTGACTCCGTAATCTTCCAAGGCACTTGAAGCAGTCCCGGATAAGGTTTCATCTTCGAAGTCCAGCTCAGGTTGTTCACTTAAATGAATGAAAGAAGCATACGTAATATCCGGATCTTCTAAAGACCCGATAAAGTACCGGCCGTCCTCGAGATCCAGTTCAATAGTCTCTTCATCTTCCAACAGTTTAAAGGACCACTTTAATTTCTTTTCTTTTTCTTCCAACTCCATTTCGCCTAACAGGCCGTCTTCGTCAAACAACCCGAGCGCAGCTTCATCAGGAATTTCCTCAAATGAGAAGGACAGCTCTTCTTCCAGCTGCTGGTTAAAAAGAGCTGGTGAAATTTCCGCTTCGGCGGTTTCCTTTTCTGAAAATAACTCGTCTAAAACGTCCTCTGCCGATCCTGCGGATGCAGGGAGCGCGGAAGTCATAAACAACAATGAAGCAAGGCCGGTAATACCGGCGTTTTTTGCCAAGTGCTTCTTCAATAGATCCGCTCCTTTCTCTCTGTGTATTCTTTTTAATGAACGACTAAGGTTTCCAGACAACTCCATTTTTTGTATGGATAAATAATATTAAGGAAAATATTTACTGTGATAGTAATTTTATTACAACCGGAAAAATATTACATGCGACTTTTCTTGGTATTCTTCGGAAATAAAAAAACTTAATGGTTCTGTAACATTGCGTTCCTTTTAATTGTAGGAAATATAACCTCAATTAAACGAAAATGACTTTCATTATGGTATAATATGACGTTGGAATGCCCGTGTTATCCGCTACAAAATTCGAAAACCAGGAGTTTTCATATGAGACAGTCAGTTAAGGTGCTGCACATGACGACACTGCATCACCCGCTCGATCCAAGAATTTATTATAAACAGTGTGCCTCACTAAAAAATGCCGGATACGACGTAACGCTCCTTGCCCCGGTGCCTCCGGGAACGGAGGAGGGAGAGGTACCTTTTGAGCCGCTTCCAAAATACAGCAGCCGCTGGAAAGGCCTTCTTTTTGGAACGGTACGGGCCTATTTCCGGGCAGGAAAAATGAAGGCCGATGTGTATCACATCCATGACCCGGAGCTCCTCCCGGCCGGCTGGCTGTTAAAGAAAAAGGGAAACCATGTCATTTACGATATACATGAAGATTACGAAACAGGCATCGTCCAGAGGCAGTACTTCAACCAGCCTGTCCGGAAGTTTATCGCATTCATTTATAAAAAAGTGGAATCAGTCTGTATCCGGAAAATGGAGCTGATTCTCGCTGAAAAATATTATCAGGAAAAATATCCGCAGGGCACGTGTATATTAAACTACCCGCTGCTTCAGGAGAACTTGACGGGAATTGACCGTTCCTTTGAAGAGGCCGACAGCCTTCTTTATACCGGCAACGTCACGAAAGACCGCGGGGCCCTTCAGCACGCGGCACTTCCAGGATTAGCAGATCACTTTAACGTGCATCTTTACGGCTACTGTCCGGAAAACCTTGCAGCGGAAATGAAGCAGGCAGCAGGGAAAAGTGCGGCCCGTCTTTATCTGCATGGGGAAGGATACTACGTACCAAAGAAAGACATTGATGCTGCCTACGGACGGAGCGGCTGGCTTGCAGGGGTTGCACTCTTCCCGAAGACCGAGCATTATATGAAGAAAGAACTCACAAAGTTTTTTGAATACATGGCTGCCGGCCTCCCGGTTATCTGTTCCAACTACCCGGCCTGGCAGACGTTTATGGATACATACAAATGCGGGATCTGTGTAGACCCGGATAACGCGGAGGAAATCAAAAAAGCCGTGGAAACACTCCGCCGGAATCCTGACGAAGCGAAAGCGATGGGGGAACGGGGGAGAAAGGCTGTCAGAGAGCATCTTCACTGGGGACGTGAAGAAGAAAAACTGACTGCACTATACGACCGCCTTAACGGCATTAAAGCAGGTGAAGATGATGACAGATAAACAGCCTCTAGTGTCGGTGATCACACCGGCTTACAACGCAGAAGGAGTTATTGAAGAAACGATGGACTCCGTTCTGAAACAGTCTCATACGAACTGGGAAATGCTCATCGTTGATGACTGCTCTACGGATGAAACGCGAAATATTATCCGGGAGTACGCCCGGGGCGACAGCCGTATCCGTCTTATTGAACTGAAGGAAAACAGTGGAGCGGCAGTTGCCCGTAACAAAGCACTCGAACAAGCGTCAGGATCGTTTGCTGCGTTTCTTGACAGTGATGATCAGTGGCTCCCTAACAAGCTGGAACGCCAGCTCGCCTGGATGAAAAAATACGGGGCGGCATTTACGTTCACGCAGTATTACGTCATTGACAGCGATGGCCGGGATCTTGGGCTCGGCGACGTTATTCCGCCGCAGGTCAGCTACCGTGATCTTCTTAAGCAGAACATGATCGGCTGTCTGACGGTAGTGGTGGATCTGACACAGACCGGCCCGCTCCGGATGGTCAATATACGCACCCGTCAGGATTACGTGCTGTGGCTCGAACTTTGCCGGCGGGGATTCACTGCCTATGGGCTCAGCGAACCGCTTGCCGTCTACCGCCGCCGGAATGTCTCCATCTCCAGTGACAAAAAGAAGATGGCACGGCAGAACTGGAAAGTGTACCGGGAAGTAGAGCGTCTGAACCTGCTCGCAAGCAGCTATTATTTTATGCATTATGCACTAAACAAATGGAAAAAATACCGACGTGCTTCAACGTCAGGAAACGGCGGTGTCAGGTAACGTTATGCGACAATACATGGAAGAAATACTAAAGCGGAAAGATTTGATTGTGTATTTGATCAAATCCGGACTGAAAGCAGAACACCGGAACAGCTATCTCGGCTATTTCTGGTGGCTTCTTGACCCGCTGCTCGGCGTGGTCGTCTACTATTTTTTAATCAGTTTTATACTCGGACGCGGTGGAGAAAACTTTGCCGTCTTCCTCGTCATCGGACTTGTTTCCTGGCGGTGGACGAATACGGTTATTAACAGTTCTGCGAAATCCATTCTGCGGTATGCTTCGATTATTAATCAGGTGTACCTTCCGAAATCGATTTTTCCAATTACGAGAACTTTTTCCCAGCTCGTCAACTTTTCATTCGGACTTGTTATTGTAGCCATCTTTCTCGTCGTATTCGGCGTAATGCCGGGCTGGCAGGCGGTCTATCTGCCAATAATTATCATCGTACAGCTCGTCTTTCTGCTGGCAATCGGTCTGTTTCTGGCTTACGTGTCCGTGTTTGTCCGGGATATTGAAAACCTCCTTACGCATGTAACAAGAATCCTGTTCTATTCCTCGCCGATTATCTGGGAGGGAGGGCGGCTTCCGGAGGAGTACCAGTGGGTAGTGGATATAAATCCAATCGCTCACATCGTTAATTCCTACCGGGATGTTCTGATGTACCAGCAGTCACCGAATTTTCTCGCGCTGTCCGTTATTCTCGGAGTATCGGCGCTGCTCGTTTACGCGTTCCTTTTCTACTACAGTCGGAACGAGTACAAAATCATTAAAGCTCTCTAAGTAAGGAGGTGGAAGCATGAGTGAAAAAGAAGCAGTGGAGAACCGTGAAGTGGTGATCGAAGCGAAGGATCTCGGTGTCAAATTCCATACCGGAAACCGCACGGATGACTATAAATCATTCGCTCTCCGTTTTATTAAGCGGGAAAAGGATCCAAATGCAGGAGAAGACTTCTGGCCGCTCCGGAATCTCAGCTTTAAAGGGTATAAAGGAGAAATTCTCGGTATTATCGGTTCCAACGGTTCGGGCAAGACGACCGTCTGTAAAATGCTTTCCGGCATACTCGAAAAGGATGAAGGGGAGCTTACTGTAAACGGCCGGGTATCCGCCCTGTTTTCGATGGGGATGGGCTTTGATAAAGAACTGACAGGACGTGAAAACGCCTATTTAAACGGAATGATGCTCGGCATCTCCAAAGGGCGTATTAACGAATTTATCGATGATATTCATGAATTTTCCGGGCTTGAAAAGTTTTTCGACCGGCCGACCAAAACGTATTCCAGCGGGATGAAAGCGCGTCTTGGATTCAGCGTGGCCGCTCATCTGGAACCGGAAATTCTTATTCTCGATGAAGCACTCAACACAGGCGACGCCTCCTTCGGACAGCGTGCAGCTGATAAAATGAAAGAGCTTGTTGAAAAAGCAAAGATGGTCATTCTCGTAACCCACAGCCTGAAATACGCGAGGAGAAACTGTGACCGGCTGATCTGGCTGGATAAAGGTGTGATCCGGGCAGACGGCAGCCCGAAAAAAGTGACGAAACAGTATGAAGAGTCTGTTCCTGAACGAAAGCCGCGTGCGCAGAAGCGGCTGGACATTGAAAAGACGGAAACGACCATTACAGACGAAACAATTGTAAAAGCGGAGAATATCGGCGTTAGATATCGTATAAATAAAGAGGATTTCTGGGCTTTAAAAGAGAATTCATTCTATATAAAAGAAGGGGAAGTTGTTGGAATCATCGGTCATAACGGAGCGGGAAAGAGTACGCTCTGCAAGCTGATGACAAATATCCTCACTCCGGACGAAGGATCGCTTGAGCTGAACGGGGAAACAACCTCGCTTCTCGGATATGGAACCGGATTTAATACACAGCTTACCGGGCGCGACAATATTTACTTGAACGGCATGCTTCTAGGTATTTCAAAAAAGAAAATCGATGAGGACTATGAGCAGATCGTTGAATTTTCAGGTATCCGCCGGGCGATTGACCAGCCGGTAAAGAACTATTCGAGCGGCATGCAGGCCCGGCTGGGGTTCAGTATTGCCGCGACCCTTAAACCGGATATTTTCATTCTCGACGAAGCCTTGTCGACCGGGGACATCGCTTTTAAGCAGAAAGCGAGTGAAAAGATTCAGGAAATGATCGAAATGGCAAAGTGCGTCATCATCGTCTCCCACAGCATGAGCTTTGTCGAAAAAATCTGCACCCGTGTCATCTGGATGGACCAGGGGCGTATTCTTTATGATGGCGATCCGAAGGAAGCCATCTCCCGCTACAAGGAAAAGTACAACGTGAAAAAGAAAACCAGATTGAAAACACGCAGAAAGTGACACTTTTAAACGCGTGTACTAACGAAAGCAGGTGGACCGATTCATGAGCAGACTTCAGACAATGAAAAAAAGCATTAGTTCCAAAATGACCAAAGAGCAGAGGGACCGGGTGAAACAAATCCTTCCATTTACCGGCCTTCCTACAGCAAAAGTTGAAACAGCTGCATGGAAGCTGAACAATCTCGGATTTACAGAGAGGGGTCTCCAGGAAATGGAGCATTTATACGAGAATGCTAAAAATCCGGCGATGAAGCGGTTTGCAGCATTCGAGCTGGCCCTCTGGCACGTGAATCATTACTCTGAAGAAGGGGCGGAGAAAGCACTTGATTATCTGTTGGAGATGCTGAAAACAGAGACGAACGAAGAAAAAATCAGGCGCTCCTCCATTCTTGCAGCGGAAGCGATGGGGCGTCTCGGAGTGACGGACCGCGCAGGGGCGATGCTCGATGCTCTTATAAAAAAGAAGCCGCATCCTGACCTTTATCTGGCCCGTGCCAACACACTGAAAGGCAGCGAATTCCGCATCCCTTACTTGAATAAAGTGCTTTCCGACGCGGGGCTTTTGAAAGTAAAACTTAACGATGAATTACAGCAGCAGCTGTCGGCGTATGACGCGCTGGAAGCGCGGGTAAAAAAGCAGCTTGTCAATCAGCCGGCAATGCAGGATGTGAAAGTCACCGTTCTCGTTCCTGTGTACCATGCAGAAAAAACACTTCAGACGGCCGTACGCTCGCTGCAGGCTCAGACGTGGACGAATCTGGAAATTTTCATAATCGATGATGCGTCTACAGACGGTACAGTTGAGGCAGCAGAGGCCCTGGCGGCAAAAGATGAGCGTATCAAAGTGCTTCAGGCGGAACAGAACGGCGGGCCTTATGCTGCACGCAACCTTGCACTGAAACAGGCAGAAGGTAAGTTTGTTACAGTGAACGATGCGGATGACTGGTCCCACCCGGAAAAGATAGAAAAGCAGGTAAAGCATCTGCTTGCAAACAAAAACATAGTAGGGAATATGTCCCAGCAGGCGCGGATGTTTGAAGACCTTTCCCTGCACCGCCGGGCAAGACCCGGGGAATTTCTATTTAACAATATGTCGTCCTTTATGTTCCGCAGAGAAAAAGTACTCAAAAAACTCGGTTCATGGGACAAGGTCCGCTTTGCCGCAGACTCGGAATTTATTTTCCGTGTAAGGCGTATTTTTGGGGAACAGTCTGTCGTTGAACTTGCGACCGGCCCGCTTTCTTTCCAGCGCCAGTCAGATCAGTCACTCACAGGGAATGAAGCTTTCGGGCTGCCGAATTACAAAATGGGTGTGCGCCGGGAGTACGAGATGGCGCATGACTATCACCATAAGCATGCCCGCTCACTGTACTACTATCCGGATCAGGAAGAGAGACCGTTCGCTGTGCCGGAACCGATGCTTCCGGAGCGTGAGGAAAAGGAAAATGGCCGCCGGAAGTTTGACATCGTTTTTGCGGCAGATTTCCGTGAGGAAGGCGCCCTTCCGCTTAAAGAGTTCCAGGCTGCCCGTCAGGAAAATAAACGGATTGGCCTTGTCCTTTTGTACCGCTACAATACCTCGCCATTCAGCCACGTTCATCCGAGATGGAGAAAGCTTATTAACGAAGGGAAAGCAGACATGCTCGTTTACGGAGAAAAAATCCGAACGGAGGAAATCCGTTTTCCGGATATAAAATCTCTTCAGGAAAAGCAGCGCTACGTGCCGCTTATCGAAGCCGGCAGAGCGGTGATCACCGGGAAGACCCAGAATAAAGACCTTGTTGAGAAAGCGGTGCACCGTCTAAGCGGCACAGCGCCTGAGTGGAACGAGTAAAGGAGGAATTGCATGCAGCCATCACCGATTTCCCGACTGCGGGCGAGACTGCTCGGCAGAAAAATGACGAGGCTTGAGCAGGAAAATCAAAAGCTCCGCCGCCGGATTTATGACCAGGAGGCAGCTTCACCGCCGCCGCTCCCGGAAAAGCATCCGGTGGAGATGGAGCGTGTGAGAGAAACCGTCCGTGCCGCCCGGCGGGAGGGGACGCTGTTTGAGCTGGCTGCTGACATTGCCTCGAGCAAGCAGCAGACGGGTGATTACTTCCGGGAAGCGATGCTGGAAGCGCTCAGGCAGGCCTCCGGAGAAGGAGAAGCAGCAGAGGACCGGATGCGTCATCTGCTGCTGTCTTCGTTTACGGCATCGGAGCTTCCCGAGCGTTTTGTCCGGGGTATTGAGACCCGTGACGTACCATCGCTGGAACCGGTCGCCTCCTTCCGCGGACAGCTGACCTCCCGTGTGAGGCGCAGACAAAAAGGGCATCAGCTGCCGGAATGGGAAGTGGACGATAAGCAGACAGCTCTGCGGTTTGCTTCGGAGCTGGGGCTCCGCGTGCCGGTAGTGCTGAAAGAAAAGACGCCGCTTGCAGAGCTGCCGCTGCAGGCAGGAACAGTTGTTAAGCCTTCTTCTGGTGCTGGAGGGCGCGGCGTGTATATACTTCGCTCCGAATCAGATATATTGAATGTTAAAACGTCGGGCGTTCTGTTTTCAACGTCTGAACTGAAAGAACTTATGTACGAAGACCTTAAGAAAGGCCGGGTGGCAGAAGACAGCTGGACTGTTGAAAAACTGTACTATGCCGAAGACGAAACAGGCGGACCTGCCCGGGATATTAAGTGCTACACGTTTTACGGGAAAACGGTGCTCATTCTTGAGATTACCCGCAGTCCGGAAACCGCCTACTGCTGGTGGACACCGGAAGGGGAGCGTGTGAACACAGGAAAATACAGTGAAAGTCTCATGGAAGGAAGCGGAATCCGGCAGGAGGAGCTGGAGGCAGCCGCCCGTTTAGGCGGAGCACTTCCGGCCCCGTTCTGCCGCTTTGACTTCCTCCGGACGACCGAAGGACTCGTTTTTGGGGAATGCACCCCGAAGCCGGGAAACTACGACCAGTTTAACGAAAAAATCGATACAGCACTCGGCGAAGCGTTTTTTGACGCAGAAGAGCGGCTGTTTCAGGACCTCCTGAATGGAGTGACCTACCCACACTGGAGGAATTTGTTATGAATCGATCATGGCCCCCTCATCTGCCCGAAGACATCGTCCGGCAGGCAGAAGGCCCGCTTCTCTGTGGATACTTAATCGCACTCGAAGGCTGGCGCCGGGGACTCGACCTTCACTTCCACTCAAATAGAAGCAGTGCTTTTACGGACTTGCCCGTCTGGTATACCCACCGGCCGGGACGGCTTTTCACGCTTTCCAGCGGGAATCATTCCGTCCGCTTTTTCCGTTCGCGGGGGGACGGAGTAGCACCGGAAACGGTAAAATCCGGTGCCGATAAAGCTGTATCGAAAGCTTTCCTTGAGAAAGCGGGAGTCCCGGTCCCACAGGGCACCCTTATCCGTGGTAAAGACGAGCTTCAGAAAGAAGCTGACCGACTTTCCGGTCCGTTCGTACTCAAGGTCAGTAAAGGCAGCTTCGGGAAAGGGGTAATAACAAATCTTCAGACAGCTCCCGACCTGCTGAAAGCATTTGAAGAGTTGAAGAAGGAACACTCCGGTGAGGAGATTCTTCTGGAAGAACACGTGGACGGCCCGGAATACCGGCTGTACGTCGTCGGGGAGGAAACAGTCGGAGCCGTACGGCGGGATCCGGCTTCTGTAACCGGGGATGGGAAAAGCACGGTGCGGACGCTTATAGAGCAGAAAAACAGTCAGCGAAAAAAGAATCCACGGCTGGCAACTGCTCTTATTACAGTTGATAAGTCGCTGGAAGCCGAACTTCAGCAGCAGGGACTGACGCTCGACAGTTCTCCTCCGGGCGGGAAAATTGTTCCACTGCGCAAGCAGAGTAACGTTTCCCTCGGCGGGGACCCGGTGGATGTGCTGGATGCGGTTCCTGAAGAAATGAAAGAGATGGCCGTACGTACGTTAAAAGCCTTCCCGGATTTTCCGCACGGTGGAGTGGATATTATTCATTCGCCGGAACGGGGGCCTGTCGTGCTGGAAGTCAATCCGACGGCTCAGATTGCCCTCATGGTGTTCCCGATGAGCGGAACCGGACGGGATATTCCAAAGGCGGTTATTGATTATTATTTTCCGGAAACAGCAGGAAAGCAGCGGGCTTCGCATGCGTATTTTTCACTGGCGGACAGCCTTATGGCACTCGAAACAGGAGCTGCTGTACGCTCCCGGGTGCCGGACTGTCCAGTTAAAACGCCGGACGGTATTCACTGGCTGCTTGAAGGGCCTCTGCGGGTAAAGGAGCGTGAGTATATCCGCACGAAGGCGATGGAACTTCACCTGACGGGCTGGCTCAAACAAAAAGCGTCCGGATGGCATCTTTACGCCGCCGGGGAAAAAGCAGAGGAGCTTGGTGAAACTGCCTTGAAAGAAGCAGGGTCAGGATCCCGGTTCAGCACCGGCCCGGCGTTCATTACGCCGTCTTTCGCAGTCTTTGAAAGCCGGGAAGAAATAATGCGTGACATTAAGGAGCTTCGGACGCTGATAGAGAAAACAGCGAAAAAGCGCCGGCGTACAGAAACAATACTTACAGCGCTCAAGAGCAGTGCCGGACTGCCCGGCAGGCTTCCGCTGCTGCTTATGAAAAGGAGGTCATAGCGGATGGAGCAGACAAAACCGGTATGGCTCTCTCATCTAGAGGGGGCGGTCCCACTCTCTGCAAAAGATAAAAAAATCAGTCTGTACACAATCGCCCTGGAAGGCTGGCGCAGAGGGCTGGAACTGACATTCTGGTCCATCCGCGGAGACGACGGGGAATTCCAGCTGCGCTTTCAGCTGTCAGACGGCCGAACAACCCATCAGTTTCAAGGATCCAGAGGAGATAAAATTACCGACGAAGCGGACTCTGTCTGTGACGACAAATCCCTTACTAACGAAGCTCTCAGAAATCACGGTGTTCCTGTACCTCATGGGAAGACTTTTTCAGAAGCAGATGGTGATGAAGAAATTACGGCCTACGCCCTTGAAAAAGGATTCCCTCTCGTACTGAAACCGACAAATGCCTCCGGAGGAAAAGGGGTCATCGTCAACATCCGTGATGAAGAAACCTTCCGGCGGGCCGTTGCGTACGTCCGGCAGGAGCTGAACTTAAAGCAGGTCATTGTAGAACAGTTTGTCGAAGGGGAAGAGTGCCGTGTCATGGTACTCGACGGCGAAGTACTCGGAGCGGTGCAGAGGCGACCTGCAAGTGTTACAGGCGACGGAAAAAAAACGATCGCACAGTTAATTGAGCAGAAAAACGAAGACAGACGCCAGGTGCCTCATCTGTTTCACCGGCCGATCAAACTTGACCGGCAGTTTTACAATACGATGCATGCTTCGGACTGGACGCTTCGCACTGTGCCGGAAGCAGGGGAAACAATCATTGTCAAACGCGTCAGCAACATTTCCGCAGGGGGAGATCCGGTGGATGTGACCGATCTTCTTTCCGAGTCAATTAAAAAAACAGCAGTGCAAGCTGCAGAAGCGGTTCCCGGACTGCCCCATTGTGGTGTAGACTTGATGGTAGCCCCGGACTGGAAGGAAGCAGTCGTGATCGAAGTGAATACAAAGCCCGGCCTTGGCTCACACCTGTTTCCGATTACCGGAAGAAGCCGGGACATCCCCCGGGCATTGATCGACTTTTATTTTCCAGAAACAAAAGAAGCACCGCGTGCTGACCACGTATTTTTTGATCTGCGCACGATTGAAGCGGCGGTCAAAGCAGCAGGAGCCTCTGAAATTATTGCAGCTCCTGCACCGTATGAAAAACCGGAGGTGCGGTTCGCAGAAGGTGCCGTACCCGGGCTGAAACAGAAAAAACATCGGCTGGAGCGGTTTATAAAGGAACTGCCGCTTATCGGCGAGGTCCATATAATAAAAAATAAATACATCAGCGCAAGGCTTGCCGGGAAACCTGCCGATCTGGAGCGTGTTTCGTCCTTTCTGAAAGAAATGTTCCCGGAAAACCTCACTTTATCATCAGATGATGGACCGACAGCCAACGAACTGACCTGGAAGGATGATACAAACCCTTCCCGCGTCGAAACATGTGTTGAAAGGCGCCGGCTTATAGAAGAATGGAAAGCAGAAGAAAAAGCCGCCGCCCGGACAGCAAGGGAGGCGTCCAGCTTCCGCAGCAGACTAAAGAAACGATTCCGCAGAGGATAAATCTGCCCGTACAGGAGGAAAACAATGTGATACAGGAAACGACTTATCAATGGCTCCCCCATCTGGAAGGGGCCGTACCTAAAGCAGGCCAGGGAAAGCGTATCAGCACGTATACTGTCGCACTGGAAGGGTGGAGACGAGGAATCCGCCTCCGCTTCTACCGGGAATTTGATGAAGAAATGAAGCTCAAAGTCCGTTACTCTTTGAAACACAATGATAAAGAACATCACTTTGCTCTGTCCAAAGGAGATCTAGTGACAGATGAAGCATTCGACATATGTGATGATAAAGATCTGACAAAAAAATATTTGGCAGAAGCAGGTGTGCCGACACCGCTCGGAAGAAAATTCCCTGAAGACAGCTCCAACGAAGAAATTCTGGCCTACGGAAACGAGCTCGGCTATCCGCTCGTTCTGAAGCCGGTAAGCGCGAATGGAGGAAAAGGCGTTTTTGCAAATGTCCGGGAAGAGCAGGTGCTGAAAGAAGCAATCGAATACGTCCGTGATGAACTCGGATATAAAGAAGTGATTATTGAAACGCATATTCCCGGAGAAAAGGAATTCCGGGTGATTGTCCTGGGCGAAATCGTACTCGGCGCCATGCACCGCATACCTGCCAATGTTGTCGGGGACGGCCAGCGGACGATCCGGAAGCTGATTCAGGATAAAAATAAATTTCGGCGGCTGAATCCGCACTTGACGAGCCGGATGATCCGCATCGATAAAGAAGTACTCTATATGATCGGCCAGGCGGGCTACGAACTTGATTCTGTTCTGGAAGATGGAAAGCGTATTTACCTGCGCGTTCAGAGTAACCTGTCGAATGGCGGGGATTCCGTGGATGTTACGGAAGAACTTTCCCCGGAGCTCGAACGTATCGCGATTGAGGCAACGAAGGCGATTCCGGGACTTGCCCAGAGCGGCGTGGATATCATTGTTAATGATGAAACGGGGGCGGGATCGGTCATTGAAGTTAATTCCCGTCCCGGTCTCGGCGGCCATCTTTTTCCGATGATCGGCACTCCGCGCGACTTTGCGAAGGCGTTTATTGACTACTATTTCCCGGAAACTGCCGATTATCCGAGATCCAATCTGTACTTCGATTTCGATAATGTTATTGCCCCGATTAAAAGCCGCTCCGCTACAATGGTGGAGGTGCCGAAACCGCCGAAAGGAGAACTTTACGGAAAGCTCTACACTGTAAAGGGGAAGGTCCAGGGCATAGGCTACCGTGCCTGGATCAAACGTGAAGCATTGAAGCGGAATCTGCACGGATATGCAAGAAATGAAGCGGACGGTTCTGTATCTGTCGTGGTATGTCATCCGAATAAAACAAAGATAAACAACTTCAAAAAAATCGTGGTGGAAGGACCGGAAAAAGCTGTAGTGGAAGAAATACTCGAAGAAGAGTGGGCAAAGCCGGTCCGTATGGGCTTTGCAACGAAACAGGCAAAAAAGAAATATAATAAGGGAGATTACCGAGGTCTCTCTAAAGCGGAATACAAAAAGGTAGCAAAAAAATACGATCAGCTTGTTCACAGCACTACGTGGAGAATGACAAAACCTGTCCGACTGGCACTCGATACAGCAAAAAAAATCATCAGATTAGTACGTAAATAAACAAGAAAAGTATAGAACCACCAGTTTCCGGGCTCTCCTGTAAGAGGAAGAATATGTTTTCACATGACCTAAAAGCCTTTCAGACAAATTCAGTCTGAAAGGCTTTTAGGCTGTTAATAAAGTGTTTTTTATGTATAGAAAGACGATTCCCTGCTTCCGCCTTCCGGGGACGCTTTCCGGGCGGGCCGGCCTCAGCTAATTTCTTCCGCCCTTCGGTTTGGAAGAAACGGATCTTCGCCTCGTCCTTGATTGCCCCGGAGTCGCCCCTGCGGCTGCAGCAGAGAAATAAGAAGAAGTTTTCTACCATGAAAAACCCCCTTATTAAAGGCGTTTTCTTTGATAAAGAGTTGGCTTTCCCTCCGTAACGGCAAAGACGCCGGTGGGATTTGAGCGCAGTCAGACCACGGCGCAGGCCTAACAGCTGAAGGCCAGCCCCACGGCAGGCTCGGTAAGAGAAGGAGCTTATACACTGACTGGAATAACTATTCTGGAACGATAACTTAATCAACAAGCTGTATCCTCCGGGACGGATTTTCGTCCCGGAGTATTTCTGCGGCTGGAGCAGACTTCGATCCAACCCGGCAGGCTCCCACCGAAAAAGAATTTTTTACAATTAATGGAGAACTATTCTGGAAGGGTTTCGTGTTCCTAACAACCAGTCTGCTCTCAGACAATACATGTTCTTCAAGCGTTTAACACTAACTTATAAAACGCCGTAATCCTCCGATTTTAAAACCTGCTTTCTATTTATTTCTCCCCGCCCATCCCTCATGAGATGCATTTTAGTATTCTTCATACGTCACCCAACGAATATACCTATTTTGTTTATCTTCTGTATTTATTGGAAATATATCTCATATACCAGCATTTTACTACAGAACAATAATTACCTTTGAACTCTATCAGATACGTCAACTTTACTCAGCAGAATATCTTATACTTTGAATTTTTATTAGAAATTACTTAATTGACTGAAAAGTTGATGACGAAAGTCCCGGACTCTGGTACTATTACCTCACAACTCAAAATACTATCTTAAAGGAAATCAACAATACCGAATATTGTTGCTAATACTATAAAGAGGTGCTGCTAACAATGAATAAAACATTTACAATTACTTTTGCAGGAGATACCAGTCTCGGGGACTGGTATCTCCAGAAACCGAACCGAATAACAGAAAAAGAGCGGCTGGAGCGTGATCCTTTTTCTTTTGTGAACCAGACAGCTTCTTTATTTAAAGAAAGTAATTTTTCGATTCTTAATCTTGAAACAGTGCTCGCTGAAAATCCAGACGGATTTCAGGAAGGAAAGCAGTATCCAAACTGGGATCATCCGGAGCGCACTACAAAGGTGCTTAAAAAGCTTGGAATTGATGCTGTCAGCCTTGCAAACAATCATACAATGGACTTCGGCTCTGTAGTGCTGATGAATACGATTAAACAGTTAGACAGTGCCGGAATTAAAAGTTTCGGCGCTGGTCATTCCAGGTCTGAAGCAGTCAGACCATTGAAAATAGAAGTAAAATCAGGCCTGAAAAAAAATCGCGTTTATGTTTTTACAGGAATGAGAGCTTCCCGTCGTTACCGGGAAGATTACGGATTTATGGCCAAAAAAGATACACCAGGAATTAATTCACTTAACGAAAATAGAATGATTCAACAAATTAAAGAAACACGTTCTGAAGACCCTGAGGCCTGCATTGTTATCTTCCCCCATTGGCAGGGATCTGATTATAAATGGGTGAATTCGTCCAATGAAATGAAATGCCGTAAATTTATTGATGCCGGAGCTGATTTTGTATTTGCCCACGGAACTCATATGGCAAACCACATTGAAAAATATGAAAACGGCACTATTGCTTATTCTATCGGCAATTTCGTCTTCAACTCACCTGGCCGCTACGCGAAAATGGAAGCTCCTCCTTACAGCCTGATCGTGCAATTAACAGCTGAATACACTGCTACTGGTTGGAAATTCCATCCTGTTTTCTTTCCAATTGTCACTGATAATAAAAAGACAGGGTTTCAAACACGTGCTGCCAAAAACGAAGAGGCTGCTGATCTGCTTCGTGTACTGAACCAGAAGCAGTATCTTGGTGAAGAGGATGAAGTCATCCGCGAAAAAAATGGTTTTCCAGCATATGTACTGCCTCCAGGACACGAGAACATTAAGCTTTCTCCAAATAAAATAGAACAGCTTCTTCCACATTCTGAATTGACAAAAAACACCGATTTATCCGACGAAGATACGTTTGATGAAGAAGTTCAGAACCTGGAAGAAATTCAGAAAAAAATCCATCATTATCTGACAGAATATTATCAAAGGTTTGCACAAAATAAGACGGTGAATCAAGATGAAGATAAATTAAAGAAATTGTCTCAAGTAGTAGAGAAGCGGTTTATGTCCCACGGTTTCCTAAAGAAATTTGAAAGAAAAAAAATTCCATTAACAAATGCTTTTTCTTTTATCGATATTATGGCAGAGGAATCTGCCATGCGGAAACTCGGTTATCAAAACTACTCCTGGGAACTGGACCGCAAAACTAAGGCGTTTCGCTTTGCGGATGAAATTAAGCTTCGGAGACCTCAGACTTCATCGAAGATTTTCACTTTTGATGAAGTGAAAGATAAAGAAGCCCCTATTGTCATTAAACCAGTGCAGTCAACAGGTTCCAGAGGCGTTTATCTGATTTTTGATGATAACGTAATCCTGTCTGCAAGAAACAATAAATACCTTTCCAGCCGGGAAGAGATGGTGGAAGAAATGCGTGAACCTCTGGGAGCTGTCCACCACGGTGATCCAACAGGCCAGCTCCAGAAAAATGAGTGGATCACAGAAGAACTTATTCTGCGGGAAGAAGGCTCGACCGCTCCACCGCTTGATTATAAATTTTACTGCTTTTACGGCAAACTTCTTTTTGTACTTGAAGCAGACCGCTCTGATGATTCCGGATTCAGTGTATGGAATGCGGACGGATCACTAGCCGTGACCGGTTGGCAGGATGAAAAGCTGCGTGAGGGTGTTGGCTTCTCTCAGGAAGATGCCGACGAGGCACTTCGTGCAAGTTTGGAAATCCCAGCACCGTTTGTTCGGATGGACATGCTGAAAAGCCATGACGGCATAGTGTTTGGTGAAGCGACTCCGCGTCCTGGAAAGTATCATCTATTTAACAAAAAGTATGATCAACTCATGGGTAAAGCCTTCCGGGAAGCAGAAGCACGACTGCAGCGAGACCTGCTTAATGGCAAGGAATTCAATGCATTTAAAAAGCATTTTCAAATTAAATAGCACCCATATAGTTGACCCTGATTATTCAGGGTCATTTTTATATTGCTCCCGCTGCTTAAAATGATCATTTATCAAAGACAACCCCAAAAGAGTCTGAAAGGCTTTCAGCTTGTTGATTAAGTTATCGTTCCAGAATAGTTATTCCAGTCAGTGTATAAGCT
>REBZ01000090.1 GCA_007692495.1 Alkalicoccus sp. | reverse complement strand
TCGAGCATTTCGACATCCTGCGAAGACGTAGTATCTTTTATCTGCTCTACGAACCCTTCGAATCCTGCTCCGTTGTAGATAAACAGATCAGCTTCTGATATTTCAATAACCTGATTGGAAGAAGGCTCAAAAGTATGAGCATCGGCTCCGAGTGGTACAATATTCTCTACCTCAACTGCATCCCCACCAATTTTTTCAGCGAAATCCTCCAACGGAAAAAGAGTCGTTTTTATCGTCACAGGATCTTCACTGGAGGCCTGTGCTTCGTTTTCTTCCGACTCATTATTGGCTGCATTATTTTCCGTCTGATTGTTTTCATTGTTTCCTGCACCGCACGCGGTTAAAAATACCGCGGAGAGAACAGCAAAAGATATGGTTGTTTTTTTCATAGCTTGACTATCTCCTTTTTGATTATGTTCTATCGAAATTCTATCGTAACAGTTACGATTTGTAAACAGTAAGCTTTACGATTTAAAATTTGATTTTGATCCACCGGCACAGCTGCACTTTAAACAGCGGGAAACCGATTTTCTGAAGTTTCAAGATCCATGACACGTGTTTTTGACGGAGATATAACGATAAAAAGGCTGTAACCAGGAAAAAAATTTCCTGGTTACAGCCTTTTTCATTTTAATCATCCGACGATAAAGCCGATATGATTAAAGTGAGTACCGTAACAATTACTGGTATCATCAGTATCATTTCCACAGGAACTATCGGCTTGTAGGTCGTTTTTTCTGCTGTGATATCATACACGCCCACCGGCTTAATCGAAAAACTTCCTCCAGCTCCTTCACCGTGTCCGGAGGATTTCTGATGTTCCGCCTCTCCCGCCTCGCTGTCGTCCTGGTCACCTGCACCTGAGCCGGCACCCACACTGTACTTCACTTTCGCTACCGGTAGTATTGTGCGGTGCTCAAGTTTGATCGGGTCACCGTACACAAGCGTTACATCTCTTTTTACTGAGAATTTCTCAAAAATTGACCGAAGCGGAGAATTTTCAAATGCTTTTTTTTCGTCCATCAATAAAACCTCCTTCTCTTTTGTTATCTTATTCTTCCTTCCTGCTTATATTCCCTTTATATGTAAACAAAAAGTGTCCTCAATATTGAAACTTTTTCTGGGAGCTGCAGAGAAATAGGAGCACCTGCTGTTTTGCCGGTAAATTAAAAGATTAGCCCCTCAACTAACCGGGTATATTTATTTTTAGTAACTACCTATAGAAGTCGAAGAGTTTCATCCGACTAATCTTGTTAAAAAGAAAGAAGGCATACAATGGAAACACTGGACCAGATCGTTAAAAACCACCGTTTGACAATGCAGATGACGTTAGGAGAAGCCGCTGCGAGAGCTGCTATCTCCAAAAGCTACCTTTCCTATTTAGAAAATGGCAAAAAAAAGAATCCTTCTATCCGGGTACTGCAGAGATTGAGTACCTCGCTTGATATTCCGATGGAAAAGTTAATAAAGGCAGTGGAAAATGATATGCTGCAACCGGAAACTGAAAAATGTTTCTGAATACAAACGAGCCGGCCATATAGGCCGGCTCGCTTTTTATTGGCTCTGTTAAAGCTCCGTGTTGATATTAGGGCGCCTGCGGCTCTTTTCACCTGCCGCGGAGATAGCTTTCAGCTTTCAGCTCCCAACACCAAACTTCAGCATAGCTTTTTTATTTAAATATATTCTTATCAATTTATCAGCTCGTGGCCCAGTGTCCCACTGTCGATAAAATGGAATCGTGAGGAAAGTGCTTTTTAAAAATTTCGTAATACAGCAGTTCCTGCTTGGATCGCACCCACTCATTTTCTTTATTCACACGTGCTACGTCTTCTTCTGAATACTGGGTTTCAGCGTACTTATCCAGAATACCCAGAGCTCCGCTTCCTTCAGAGAACTCAGCTTTGTCCCGCCAGATAATATTATCTGCAAGCTCCCCATCGTACGCTTTGCGCAAAATCCATTTTTCTATCTGATTATCACCTAGCTTCAACTCTGCCGGAATTTTCAGGGCATATTCAATCAGCTGCAGATCGAGAAACGGCACCCTCAGTTCCAGGGAATGAGCCATGCTCATTCTGTCCGCACGCTGAAGATTAATGTTATGGAGCGTATTAATGATTCGAAGAAGCTCCACATTTAATTCTTTCGTATTTTTAATATCTTTTAAATACTGATAACCGGAAAACAATTCATCGGCTCCCTCACCGGAAAGGATAACTTTAACGTGCTCTGCAGCAAGCTTTGAAACAAAGTAACTTGGAATAGCGCTTCGTACGAGGGAGGAATCATAGGATTCGAGATGATAAATAACTTCCGGAAGTGCCTGAATCAGCTCTTCTTCCGTATATATATATTCATAGTGCTCTGTTCCGATTTCCGCAGCCACTTCTCTCGCCCGCAGAACATCCTCGCTTCCTTCGCTGCCGACACAGAAAGATTTCATCGGCTGACTCATCTTTCTATTTTCGTGTGCTATTTTCGCAATCAGACTGCTGTCCAGCCCCCCGCTCAGGAGCACTCCGACTTCCACATCTGCCATAAGTCTTTTTTCCACTGCCGATCCGAGCTCACGGCGTATTCCTTCAATCATTTCAGGAACCTCTTCCTCACTAAAAATTTCTTCATCGGAAGGCAGCTGAATTTTACGATAGGCTACAAAACCTTCTTCCGGCGTGTAGTAATGTCCTGCCGGGAATTCGTTCACGTCATCCGTAACGACATACAGTGTCTTTACTTCTGACGCAAAAACCATGTTGCCTTTTTCATCCTGTCCATAATACAACGGCTTGATTCCAAGCGTATCTCTCGCTGCCATGAACGTTTCATTTTCGTTATCCACCACAACGTAGCTGAACATCCCGTCCATCCGGGTCACTGAAGAAGCCCCCTCCTGTTCGTACCACTTAAGGGCAACTTCACTGTCTGAATGCGTCAAATGCACCGTTTCCGAAGGCAGAGCTTTCTGCAGGTCACGGTAATTATATATTTCTCCGTTAACAACGATCCATTTCGTTTCGCTTTCATTACTGATAGGCTGCTTTCCGTGATTCACACCGACAATAGAAAGCCGCTGGTGTCCCAGATGAAAAGAATCCAGCTTTTTGTCTGAGCCTTCATCCGGTCCGCGGTGAGTCATAGAATTTAATACTTGATCCATCTTGCTGCTGTCCAATGTTCCAGTCATGGCAAAAATGCCGCACATTTCTTTTTCCTCCTTTTAATTTCAGACCTGTCTTTTCTTCAGAAGAAACAGGCTTCCATTCTTACTCTTTGAAAAAGCTTACTTTTCAGTCTGATTTTTTTCTTAATATTATACCATGCTCTGTTTTTTTTCGGACGGAAGATGGCCCGTCACTGAAAGAAACTATTTGTTAAATCTTCTTTTCAGAGCTCCTTTAGGCATCAGCCAGCCGGCTCTTGCACTGCCGAGGAAAAGTACAATCCATAAAATAAACAGTGCCGCCATAAATGGCATGCCCATTCCCGCGATAATCAATACCGGTCCGAAAGTAATAATCGCGACCTCCACCGGTACCATACCGGCATACCCGAGAGCATAGTCATCCAGCGTTGTACTTTCACTGTCCGGATCGACAATACGGAGCAGGGCAACCCCCATCGCCACGGTACCAGTGGACCAGCCGAAACCGAATATTCCGTTTTCAAACCAGTTCTGGTGAA
>REBZ01000193.1 GCA_007692495.1 Alkalicoccus sp. | reverse complement strand
AAAAGCTTTTTCAGCTTTCTTCCTGAAGAAGCGAGAGTTCTTCCCATCGTTCCATTTTCTGCTCCAGCTCATCTTCCGCCCGCTGCTTTTCTTCGTAAAAGTCCCTGGCTTTATCAAAATCAGCCCCTGTGGCTGCAATCTCCTTATCGAGCTTTTCTATTTTTTCTTCAATTTCTGTAATTACCTCTTCAATTGTATTCCATTCCTGCTGGTCTTTGTAGGAAAGTTTTTTCTTTTTCGTTTTCTGCTGACCAGCTTCTTTTACAGGTTTAACTTCGGGTATTTTTGCTGATTCTTCCTCCAGCCAATCACTGTAGCTTCCGTAGTATCTTTCCACCTGTCCGCCTTTTGTCCGGAAAACAAGCAGCTGATCCACGACCCGGTCCAGAAAATAGCGGTCGTGTGAAACAGTTATTACGACTCCCGGAAACTGTTCCAGGTAATCCTCCAGTATTGAAAGGGTTTCTGTGTCCAGATCATTTGTCGGCTCATCGAGGAAAAGAACATTCGGCTCTTCCATGAGCACTTTCAATAAATAGAGACGTTTTCTTTCCCCCCCGGAAAGCCTGCGGATGTGTGTCCACTGCTTGGCTCTTGAAAATAAAAAACGTTCCAGCATCTGCTCTGCTGTAATTTCGGCTCCTTCTGCTGTGCGGACTACTTCTGCTGTTTCTTTAATATAGTCGATCATGCGCAGGCTTTCGTCCATTGGCTCATGCTCCTGCGTGTAATAGCCGATGCGCACCGTTTCCCCAATGTTGATTTCTCCTGCGTCAGGTGTGATTTTTCCGGCAAGAAGGTGCAGCAGTGTCGTTTTCCCGACCCCGTTTGGACCAATAATACCGAGACGGTCCCGCCGGTTGACAAGATAACTTATATCGCTCAGCACCGTTTCCCCGCCTCTGGAGGCAGATACATGTTCCAGTTCAATTACATTTTTACCGAGTCTTTTGGACCCTATGGAAAAATCAAGAGAGCCCCGGTGAGCCGGCCCTTCCTCTTCCTGAAGAGCTTCTACACGCTGCTTTCTCGCTTTCTGCTTCGTAGTCCGGGCTTTAGCTCCCCGTTTCAGCCACTCCAGCTCTCTGCGGAGAATATTCTGCCTTTTATCCTCCTGCTGTATCTCCGTTCTCTCTCTTTCAGCTTTCTGCTCAAGAAAACGTTCGTAGTTGCCTATATATTCATATAGTCTGCCTTCATGCAGCTCCATAATTTTTTCTGTTACCCGGTTCAGGAAATACCGGTCGTGAGTAATGACGATCAGCGCACCGCTGTACTGCTTCAAATAACCTTCCAGCCATTCGATAGTATTGTTATCCAGATGGTTGGTAGGCTCATCGAGCAGCAGAAGATCCGCCGGCTGGATCAGTGCTTTTGCAAGGGAAACACGGCGTCTCTGGCCTCCGGAAAGAGCCCCCGCCTTCCGGTGGAAATCCTGGATGCCGAGCTTTGTAAGAATCGTTTTTGCCTGGGTATTCGCTTCCCACGCATCCACTTCATCCATTTTCGCCTGCGCACGGGCAAAACGGTCCTGATGCTTTTCACTGCTGCTTTCAGATGCAAGACCGGCCAGCGCTGCTTCATAGTCACGCATCGCCCTGATTACAGGAGCATCACCGTAAAAAACAGTTTCCAGGACGGTCAGATTTCCGTCTATCTCCGGATCCTGCGGTACATATTCCAAGTGAAAATCGTTGGCGTGAAGAATTTCTCCTCCTTCCAGCCCTTCAACCCCTGAAAGGGCTTTTAAAAGGGAAGATTTTCCGGTACCGTTTATACCTACCAGTCCAATTCGTTCTTTTTTCTCAACGGAAAATGAGATACGATTAAAAAGGACTTTATCGCCATAAGTTTTTTCTAAATTCTCTACGCGGAGCAGACTCATTATTATCATCCTTCATTTTTGTGCATTCTTTTTCTATTGTAACAAAAAACAGACAGGCTGAAACATTTCCGTTTGGAGAACGTAAAAAAAGCAGGTAGATAGATGAAGGGGGGAAAAGATATATATGCTGCAAATGATTTTGATAATACTTGCTGGAGCGCTGACGTTCCTGCCGCTGCATAAAATCTGGTGGCAGCGGAAAGATTTTCAGAAGTGGATCCCGTCAAGATACGGTCTCGGTGTGATGTACGGGGTGTTTCTATTTTACATGGGTCTGCTTGATCAGTCAGTTACGCTGCTGATTTCAGCTTACATACCGGTTATTGCTGTCTGGCTGATCATTGATAACAGTGTCATTTACATGGTGATACGTACTTTCAGAAGAAAGCAGGCTGCTGTCGGAGCGGGTGCCGGGATTCTTGTACTCGCAGCCTTTCTGCTGTTTGTATTTTTCCAGCCGCTGTTTCTTGCCGATAACAAATACGACATGGCAGACGGCGAGGAAGTCACCGAGGAAGATCTGGACCCGGTAAGTGAAGAAAGTATTCCGGTTGTTCCAAGAAGCTATGCTGAATACCGATCGGATATTATGATGGGCCAGCTCGACAATCCAGCTTTCTACAATCTTGGCAACACGAGAATCCAGCGCATGGATGATTCCCTGTACTGGGTCACTCCAATCGAATACGACGGTATTTTCCGCTGGATCCGTTCGGATCACGTACCCGGTTTTATTATCGTAAGTGCTGAAAATCCAAGAGAGGATCCTCAGCTTATCGAAGCGGAAATGAACTACGTCCCCTCTGCTTTTTTCCATGAAAATCTGGAACGCCATGTCCGTATGGCCTTCCCGGAGGTCGTCATGCTCGATACAACATTCGAACTAACAGACGAAGGTGAGCCGCGGTACATCGTAAACTACGGCCACTTCACGGAATTCCGGAGGGTGCCGGAAGTCGATGGTGTTATCATAGTGGATCCTGAGGACGGCTCTATGGAACAGCATGAAGTCGAAGAGGCCCCGGAATGGGTGAACCGTATTTACCCACCGCATATAGCCGAAGAGAGAAACACATGGTTCGGCATTTATAAACAGGGAATCGTCAACCGCTTCTTCGGACGGGAAGGTTTGACAGAACCTACAGCCTGGGGATCGGACGATGCCGTAACAGGAGTTGTTGACGAGAACCTTCAGCTTAACTGGTTTACAGATCATATGAGGCTTCAGAATGAAGGAGAGGAAGGCTCCCGGTCGATGGTCGGTTTTACGATGTTTGATGCGCGTACCGGTGACCTCCGCTACTTCCGTGATGCCAGCGGGTCACTCAACGGCCGTACAGCTATGGACCTGGCTGAAAGAACGTTCCGCCGGGATGATTACGTTGCCGGCACGCCATCGCTTTATAACATATACGGGCAGTACACATGGGTTGTACCTCTGATGGACAGAAATTCTGTTTTAAGAGAAATTATGCTCGTTAATGCCCGGGATGAGAACATCTATGGTTACGGAGACACGAAGCAGGAAGCATTCAACGCCTACCAGCTGGAGCTTTCATCAGAAGTTGATGATGATGTCGTTCCCGGGGAGTTTACAGATATGGTGGAGGAAACTGTTACTGTTGAGCGGATTTACCATTGGGACCGGGAAGAAAGTGTTACTGTCCGTCTCTGGCTGGAAGAACAGGACCGGATTTTCACGTTAAGTACGAATTCCCATCCGACCGCTGTTTTCCTGGAACCGGGAGATGAAATAACGATCGGCTATATGGATAACAATGAAAATGTACAGCCTATCGAGGAAATGGAGTTCGACGTTTCCCAGTAAAACTTATACTTTGAGCATGAGGACGTTTAAATACTCCCCTCTGCGTATACACTGAAGTGCCGCCCGGCTTTATACCGGGCGGCACTTT
>REBZ01000024.1 GCA_007692495.1 Alkalicoccus sp. | reverse complement strand
CCAGATGATCCACAGCTCCGGCAAAATGCATATATCCGGTGTCCCCGGAACCAAAAACAGCAAATTGGTGACCGTGAAGATCTTTTTCTTCCAGCTCTTCGTATAAATCCATCATGTCATCCGGCACGTCCCCATCTCCCCACGTATAGGACCCGAGGATAACAGCTTCGTACTCATGAAAATTACCCGCTTCCGTATCATAAGCTTCTTCCACGAGTACTTCGAGCCCTGCTTTTTCAAGTCGTTCTTTTATCATCTCTGCGAGTTCTTCTGTATGCCCGCTCAAAGTAGCGTAAACGATTAAAACAGACATTATCCTTCCCCTCCTTTAAAAAGTGAAAACTATTCACAAAAGAATACTGACTGCCGGAACAAGGAACGATGGCAGGGGGGATCGTGTAACTGATATTTAAGTTTTTTCGATCAGTATAATTGTTTCGACCCTGTCTTCGTTAAAAACAGTGTTACGTTACTCAGATGGAAGAATGTATCGACTTACTCTTCCCCGTCCGGCAATTAGAATGAATTTACATTTTTACGTAGAAAGAACTGTGAGAGTTGTTGGCTGGAATACAGATGCCCTCATACGAAGCGTTTCTTATTTTGATTTTAACTTAATTATAGTACATAAAGACTGCCTATTCTTTCATGTCTACTAAATATAATTTTATTTGCGTCTGAATTACGGACCTGTCTGCATCAAGTGTAAAGCCGGAATAAGGACAGATTTTAAATTATTCAGCATTGCCAGTGTTTCGTGTTGTTTAAAGAGAGACTGCGGCTCTTTTTTCTACATCTGCCGCAGTCGCGCTTTTATTAAAAACGGAGCTTAAACAGAGCCTTTGTCTTTATTATTAATCCCGAGCAGGCGCATGCTGTTAAGCGTTACAAGCAGTGTCGCACCCATATCAGCGGCGATCGCAATCCATAACGTAAGCCATCCGGGGATGACGAGGAGGAGAGCCAGTGCTTTGAGTGCAAGTGAAAATGTAATATTCTGCTTGATAATCCGGAGCGCCTTCCGGCTTAGTTTGACTGTATATGGGAGTCTGCTTAAATCATCCGCCATCAGCGTTATATCGGCTGTTTCCAAAGCTGTATCTGTACCGGCTCCTCCCATAGCAATTCCAACGGTGGAGGCTGCGAGCGCAGGGGCGTCATTAACTCCATCCCCGATCATCGCAGTGCCTGAAATGCTGCGGAGGGATTTTACATACTTCAGCTTTGCTTCAGGAAGCAGGCCGGCCTTTATATCTTTAACACCGGCTGATCTGCCGACGGTTTCCGCCGTGCCTCTATTGTCCCCGGTCAGCATAACCGTTTTCATTCCCAGAGCATTCAGTTCTTTTACAGCTTTTCTCGCAGAGAGGCGGACAGGATCTTTTGCTGCCATTGCCTGCAGTATTTTTTCCTTTGTTCCGAGCAGTAAAACGGTGCTTCCTTCCGTTTCGAATGCTTTAATTTTTTCCTGAAGTTCGTCAGGCAGTTGTCCATGCAGAGAAGTAAACAGGTCCGGACTTCCTGCGTAATAAGAAACGCCGTTGACAGAAGCCATCACGCCGCGCCCAGTCAAAGATTGGAAGTGGTCCGGCTGTATGCTCCGGTAATCGGCCCCTTCCTCGTCTGCTTTATTAATTACTGCAGAAGCGAGGGGATGCTGAGAACCTTTTTCGATCGCGGCGGTAAGGGCAAGCAGATGTCTTTCATCTTCACCGTACGTTACGATTTCCGTAATGCGTGGAAAGCCCTCTGTCAGAGTTCCTGTTTTATCAAACGCCGCTGTTTTAAGATTTCCAACCGCTTCAAGGTATACGCCTCCTTTAATAAGCACACCGTGTCTCGCTGCCGTACCAATAGCTGTCACAACGGCTACCGGAGTGGAAATGATGAGAGCACAGGGGCATCCTACAACGAGCACCGCAAGTCCAAGGTATACCCACTCGCTCCAGGCAGCTCCAATCAAAAGCGGAGGGACGACAGCGGTAAGCAGCGCCGTAATTATAATCGCGGGGGTATAGTATTTTGCGAATTTGTCGACAAACGCCTGGGAAGGGGCTTTCTCTGCCTGGGCTTCTTCCACAAGATGAATTATTTTGGCAATCACTGTGTCTTCTGCCAGTTTGGTAACTTTCACTTCCAGCAGGCCCTCCTCATTGAGCGTCCCCGCAAATACAGTGTCAGTTTCTGCCTTTACTGCAGGTACACTTTCTCCGGTAATGGCAGCCTCATTAATAGTGGAAGTTCCTTTTATTACCTTTCCGTCCATTGCGATTTTCTGCCCCGGTTTCACAATCATGACATCCCCAACCTGTATCTTTTCGACAGGCACCTTAATTTCGTACCCGTTTCGACGAATCAGCGCATCTTTCGGCGCTTCACTCATGAGAGAAGCGATCGACTGCCGGGCTTTATTCATTGAGTAGCTTTCAAGCGCTTCGCTGACAGCGAAAAGAATAACCACGACTGCCCCTTCCACCCACTCGCCGATAATAGCAGCTCCGATGACTGCAATTGTCATGAGAGTATTCATATCAAATTTCGCACGTATCAGATTGAAGAACCCTTTATAAAGGAGAGAATATCCGCCGACGGCTATGGAAAGAGCATACCCGATCACTGGGAGAGCACTTTCTTCTGTCAATAGACTTCCAGTTATACTGACAAGAAGAATAAAGGCCGCCACGTAAACTTTAATAGTGGACGGCTGTTTCCAGAAAGATGTCATTCTTCCGGGAAATTCTTTATTGTCCAGGAGTTTCAGTCTTTCAAAAGCTCCTGCCTTTTCCACTTTCTCACGGGAAATGTCTCCGGTAACGGTTATTTTGGCAGCTTCGAAATTCACCTGTGCATCTTCAACACCTTCCAGGTGCTGTACGTTTTTTTCAAACGTTCTGGCACAGTCTCTTCAAGTAAAACCTGCTACCCGGTATGTTTTTTCTCTGTTTATATTTTGTCCAGCCACTGGTCACCCTTCTTCCTTTTTCCTGTTTTCCCGACTGTGTTCCCATGCCATCTGGATGAGACGGCGGATGTGATCATCCTCCAATGAATAAAACACCATTTTACCTTTTTTCCGGTAATCAGCCAGGCCGAGTTTCTTTAATATGCGTAGATGATGGGAAGCGGCGGCGGTGGAAATACCTGTAATTTGAGCAGCGTCACACACGCAGAGCTCCTCTTCAAGACTTAAGGCAAAGGCTATATGCATTCTTGTCTTATCAGCCAGCCCCTTAAACATTCCGGCCATAAAATCGGTTTCTTCACGGTTAATACTATTCTGAAGCGTATTGACTTTTTTTTCATCGTACGTGAAAACACGGCAATTATCGTCCGGGGACATTTAAAAAGTCTCCTCTCATTCAAACAAAGGTTTGAATATATTATATAATGCAGTTTCCAATCATTCAAATATATATTTGAATGATTGGAAACTGCATGCTTTTACATCTTTGAAAATTCGTCAAGGGAAAGATATTTTGATATGATGAAGGATAGACTTTTTATGAAGCAGGGGGGATTTTTTTGCGGCTTGATGAATTAACGGAAGAAGAATTAAAGCAGGATCTGCAGGTGCCGGAGCAGCTGAAAATTGCCCGGGTATATAAGGAAGAACAAAGTGTAAAGGAAATATTCTGGGACTATGATAAAAAGCACTTCCGGACGTATGTGGAACGGTACAGCCAGACGTTCACCGTGGATGTACAGCCGGACGTGAAATTAAATATTATTAAAACAGCATGTTCCTGCGGCCGGGGGGAAGCACCCTGCGTACACGTACTTACCTCGCTGCTCCACATGTCCGATTACAATAT
>REBZ01000134.1 GCA_007692495.1 Alkalicoccus sp. | reverse complement strand
GACTATACATATGCTGAAGGGGTGCTGACATTCCGTGGAAATAACCTGCGCGACTCCCCTTCCTTCGGTTCTGCGCAGGTCGAAGAAGAAAAGCTCGAAGTCATCTGGGAAAAAGAGACCGGCCGGAGTGAAGACTGGGGCGGCGGTGCGGGGTGGACCGGACAGCCGGTCATCGTAAACTGGGATGACAGTATGAGAGAAAACATGGATCTGCATGAAGAAAAAAATTCTGAGGATCTTGTTGAAGTGATTCAAGGTTCCCTGGATGGAAATGTGTATTTTCTCGACTTGGAAGACGGCAGTGAAACAAGGGATCCAATCGAGATAGGAAATCCAATCAAAGGAAGTGTGTCCCTCGATGCTTCCGGAAGCCCTATTCTTTATGTCGGCGACGGCGTTCCCGAAGGAGAACCATTCGGTTTCCGGCTTTTTGACTTATACACGAACGAAAAACTTCACTTCCAGACCGGGCGCGACGATTATGCCTACCGGGAGTGGGCAGCCTTTGACAGTTCAGCTCTTTTCAACAGAAAGGATGACGTACTTCTTACAGGAGGAGAAAACGGTCTTCTTTACAACGTTGAAATGAATACGGATCACGATTCGGAAGCCGGCACGGTTTCTGTAGATCCGGAAGTAAAAACGAGCCGCTATGAAGCAGATGACCACGAGCATCAGGGAATTGAAAGTTCTCTCGCAGCCTACAAAAACCTCACGTATTTTGCTGATAACAGCGGTACGATCACGGCCTACGATACAGAGTTGAATGAACCGGTATGGATGCTGCCTCCTCTGGACGATACGGATGCCACCATCGTTCTCGAGATAGAAGAAGGACATCCCTACCTCTACACCGGCTCTGAAGTTGATAATGTAGAAGAAGACGGAACTGCCTACTTAAGAAAAATAGACGGTCTGACCGGTGAGGAAATGTGGCGCGAGGGATATGACGCCTATTATTATCCGGGAGTAGTCGGAGGCGTCCTCGCTACACCTGTCGCTGGAAAAGAGGATATTGAAGACCTGATTATCTTTACGATCGCCCGCACGACTGATGTTTATGCAGGAACGATGGTGGCTCTCGATAAAGAAACAGGAGAAGAAATCTGGACGTGGGAAATGGAAGACTACGGCTGGAGCTCCCCGGCTCCTGTCTATCAGGAAGACGGACCGACTTATCTTATACAGGGTGACTGGCAGGGAAATCTTCACCTGCTTGATGCAGCTACCGGCGAAAAGAAAGACGAGCTGTTTCTCGGGGCAAATATCGAAGCCTCCCCGGCTGTTTACGACGAAATGATCGTTCTCGGCACGCGGGCCGATACTATCTTCGGCATCGAAATAAAATAGAAAATCCGGCTGCACGCTTCTGATAAACTATTTTAACTCCGCCGCTGGTTTCTGACTTGCTGGTCTTTAATCATTATAATAGATTGTATTAACTTTAACGGGGACGGTTTAATCATTATATAGCGGTTATTTGTCAATACGATCGCTTTTAATCATTAGATTTCATGCATCACAAATTAAAAAAGAGGAGCTGTCCTGAACAAATAGGTCAGCTCCTCTTTTTTATTATTGAAACATTTTTTCCAGATGTTTTACGGTCGGTGTCAGATTCATGAAGAAATACGCTTCCCGCAGGCGCCGGCCGTCCGCACTTGTCTGCAGATAAGCCGAGCCGCCGGCATGCATCATTGCTGCGTGGACGGCGTCCATCGTTAAATAAACGGTATCTTTCCGGACGGATAGAATCCCTTTCCATGAAACCCCGGTTTCCAGCAGGTGTCTGAACTGTTCCTGAACCGCATCCAGGCGCACTTGAAGATCCTCTGCCTGTACCGGGAGATACTGATTGGCACCGCTCTGTTTGTTCGCACACTTCTCTACCGAACGGATGGCAGCCTCTATTACTCCAAGACCAACCGGCACCTGATACGTCACGAAATACGGCCGGATGTTTTTAACAAAAGTATCCGCATCCTCTGCAAGTACCTGGCTGTCAGGAATAAATACTCCGTCGAAGCGGCAGGCAAAAGTCGCACTGCCGTTCAGCCCGAGGTAGGACACTTTTTCTTTCAGCTGCAGATTTTCGTCACTGCATGGGACAAAGACCATAATGCGCCGGCCATTTTCTGAGGCAACGGCTCCAAACCAGTGATCCTCCCCCAGGTTTGAAACCGCAGGAAGGGCACCATTCAGCTTGTACCCGCCGCTCACACGCTCTGCTTTTAAGTGCAGCTTTTCGAGATCCGCATAAAACTTCATCGGGTTGGAAAGCCCGGTGGCACCGAGGATTTCTCCATTTTCCAGTGCCGGCAGAAACCGTTCCTTCAATTCCTGATTTTCGGTATGACGCACATACGTCAAGGCAGCCATGTGGCACCAGAGATTGAATCCGGTCGTCATACAGTAGGAGGACACCTGCTGCACTACTTTTACTTCCTGCACAGCTGCTTCCGCTACTGTCTTATCTTCTGAGGATAAAAAACCATTTCTGCCAAGCTGCAGCAGAAATTCCCGCGGGTAATATGCTTTTTCATCAATTGCCCGGACGAGCGGCTTCAGTTCCTGCTGAAGCAGGGTATCCAGTTGTACATCATGATTGATTGCAGGCACGGCAGGGTCCTCCTTATTATTGGTCTTTTACTTTTTGTCGGAAAGCTGTGTAATGCTGTCGATTGGTGCTTTTACTGCTTCTCTTGCCCGTACAACAGATTCATCATCCGGAGCGTCATAGAAACAGAGGCATTTTGACATATCTTCGCAGACGTACGTGCGGGAAAAGGATACTTCCGGAACTTCCGCATAGTGGACGGAGTTTTTCTTTTTTCTCTCGAGGTACTGATCCATAGTCAGGTTATCCGGAAGGTTCCATTCTACGAGGTAGTTGATTTTTTCTTTCTGCTGCTTTGCTTCCTCCAGATCCTGCCCGACGATGCGTACTTCCTTGGAAAGATCAACCGGAACCTCTTCTTTTTCCAGATTTTGTTTCAGGCTGCTTTCATCGTCTGCCTCAAAAATAAAGAAGGCACGGCCGAAGTCGGAAGCTACCTGTACTTCAATCAGTTCTTCCTGAAGGCTTTGTTCAAGCTTTTCTACCTTTTGTTCAAATGCCTCTGTATTTTTCAAGCTTTCATTCAGTGATGATTCAATTAAATATAAACCCATGTGTAATTCCTCCCTGTTTGTATTAATCCTATCAACTTAATAAGGATTATTTTACCGCACGAAGTTAAAAAAAACAACCCACTAGCTTGAGAAAGTTTTTTTGTGCGGTATAATAGGGTTTAATTCATTTTGTAATAGTTTGATCAAAAGAAAAACACAACAAAAATAATCCCGACTATTTAAGGTGGTTTTATCATGAAACAACGTTATCCAATGGAATGCAATATTGCCCAGACCCTGAACCTCGTCGGCGACCGATGGACAATGCTTGTACTTCACGAAGTACTGATCGGCAGACATACGTTTAACGAAATGAAAAAGCAGCTTTCCGGAATCTCCGCCAATATTCTTTCTGAACGGCTGAAGCACCTTGAAACACTTGGGCTCGTTGAAAGCACTCTTTACACGGAGCACCCGCCCCGCTTCAGCTACATTCCTACTGAAGCCGGCAGTGCTTTCTCTACCGTTTTTGACGCCCTTCTTCTTTGGGGAAGGGATCATCTTGACCCGTGCTACAAAAAGCTTATTCATACAGAATGCCGGACGGAAGTGGAGATGAGCTATTACTGTTCCTGCTGCAGCCGCCGCGTAGCCCGGGAAGAGCTTGAGCCGGCTGTGCTGGAAAAAGAAGAAGCCCGCTGACCAGCGGACTTCTTC
>REBZ01000213.1 GCA_007692495.1 Alkalicoccus sp. | reverse complement strand
GTAAAACAGCCTTTTCAGATCCAGAAAAAGCGCAGAAGCGGATTTCTTCTGCGAAAGGTCATTGTAGTCTTAAAAAGTTGGTAGAAATCCGTGGGAAGTTGGCAGAATTCCGCGGGGAGTTGGTAGAATTTCCGGGAGTTGGAAGAAAAACGGCCGAAGTTGGTAGAAATCCGCAAGCAGGTTGGAACTATTCCGAAGAAAGTTGGTAGAAAATCCACAGGCAGCTGGTACTATTCCCCCCCTCCCACGCCACTTCTGGACTGGAAACGCCCCGTCCATCTTTTTGTAGCCTGCCTAAAGCTGTGATATTATAACAAAGGAAAATTGAATCAATTTTCATGAAATTCCGGAAAAAAGACCGGTTTTTACAGCCGGGAACAACACCACAATACAAGGATCCTATATTCCTCACACCATCTGCCGCCTGAGAATTTTTAATGAATACATACGTCCCGCAGCAGATAAAAAAAGAAGGGAGAAAGACAATGATAAAAACGAAGACGGGATTTCTTATCCCGGTGTTTGTTCTGGCAGCCTGCCAGGGAGACGCGCCGGAGCAGGAATGGGAAGAAAGCGCAGAAGCAGAAGAAATAGAGGAGGTGCGCCAGCCGGCAGAAGAGGATTGGGAAAGCGGCGAGTTTATGGAAAAAACCTTCGATTACGAAGCAGCCTTCGCTCAGAATGACTACGCCGGAGAAGTGGATGGCGATGAGCTGTACGAATTCGAAGCAGGGGAAGAAGATACAACCATCCTCATTACAGCACCCCACACGACAGCCTATCTCCGGGACAGCGACCAGGAAACCCAGCCTGCCGCGATTTACACCGGAGCACTTATCCAGCTGCTCCAGGATTACACCGGAGCCCACATCCTCTATACCGTGAAAAAAGATGCCGATCCATCCTTTTATCCGGCCTCTCCGTTTAAGCAGGAAATGGAAAGGATCGTTGAAGATCATGAAGTAGACGTTGTCATTGATCTGCTTGGTGCCGGTGCATCACATAACTTTGCCATTGATATAGGGACAGACGATGGGGCATACATGGATGATACATATTCAGCCGACCTGAACGCTTTTGCGGAACAGCAGGGTGTCGGTCCGGTTGTTTTAAATAATACGTTTTCTGCCTCTGATGATCAGACGATTGCGGCGTTTTCCCACCGTGAGCTGGACCTTGCCTCGATGCAGCTGCAGATTCAGTCCGGATACCGGAATCCCCGGGAAAACGAAGAAGCCTTCTACGATATGACCGTCGTTCTGAGTGAATTTATACATCATCTGGACAGATCGTACGAAAAGTAAAAGTGCATTCTGCCGTGATGCAGAGCTTGAATAAGCGATCAAACTGACGAACAGAAAGAAGGTTAGCAAGAAGCGGGAAACGCCTGAAGATACTCCTCCAGCATAGACAGAAAAAAAGCAGCTGCATTGATTTCTTTCAGAAGAGGGACAGACTCACCATTTATTACTCGCTTTCATATGTAAATTAAAGTAAGGTGTAGTGTACAGTTGATTATCAGGAGGAAAACCCATGAATCTTGGATATTTCATGTCTCTGCTTCTCGCAGCTACTTTTTTTATCGGCGTGTGGATGATTTTATTTAACCGGAGCGACATTGACCCGCTCGTCTGGAATCTCATGCTTGCCTGGATTCCTCTCGGTTTTGCCTGCGCGGCGCACTGGGTGATGACTACTCCCGGTCCTGTCTACGGACGGGGGCTGATCGCATGTATTTTCGGGGCCGGCTGGCTGTTTTTTTACCCAAATACGATATATATATTAACTGATTTCCTTCACTTGTCCGGCCTGAATTTTCATCTTTCCGAACCGGAAGAGACGCCGGCGGGCGGCTACGCTTCCACTCTTTACGCGATGGACAATGAGGCCTGGAATTCCTTTTTTACGATTGCCTTCAGTGCCGGCATTGGTCTTGCGATAAGTGTTATCAGCCTTTATATTGTACACTTCCATATACGGAGGCATTTCTCCAGGGTCAGCGGCTGGCTGTTCGTAGTCACGGTGCAGGTTTTGTGTGGTATCGGCGTTTATCTCGGCCGGTTTATCCGCTTTAACTCCTGGGACGTTATGAGAGAACCGCTGACTATTCTTGCCGTAACCTTCGAAAGTATCGACCGGTTTATGCTTTATTTTACCGGGGGGTTTACGCTGATCGGCATGTTTTCGTATTTATTTTTCTACAGCGCAGCGCATTTTATAAAACCAGAGCAGGAGGCTGCTAAAGAAAAGGGGAGCCTGTAAAAACATGGCGTACCTGTATTCAGTCCTGCTTCATTTATTAAAAACAACCTTTCAGACTGCAGACAAAGTCCCGATTTTTCCGGGAAGCTACTGCAGTCTTTTTTTAGTGGACAAACAGCGTATGAAAATGTAGAATCTAACTAAAGTTTCCTTGAGGCAAAATTCGTTGCTTAAGCTAATTATTTTAATCCATAGCATACATGTGTCCCAAGGTGAAATGTATATATAAGGAGATGACAGAGATGAATAAAAAAGCAGCCGGACTGACCGCAGCAGCTGCACTCTTACTTGCAGCGTGCGGAAATGAAAACGATGAAAATATTGCAGAAGGAAGCGGAGGAGAAAACAACGGGGAGGATACGCTTCACGTAACAGCGAGCTTCTCGGTTATCGCTGATTTTGTCGAGCAGGTTGGAGGAGAGCATGTCACCGTGGATTATATTGTCCCTCGTGGGGAAGAGCCGGAAGAGCATGAACCGACACCGGGTAATTTTCAAAATGTAGCTGACAGCGAAGCTTTTTTTGTGAACGGTTTCGGTCTGGAATCGTGGCTGCAGACGCTCATGGATAACGCTTCAGAAACAGATGCCGTCGTTCTGTCCGACGGGGTGGAAGGTATTCCGCTTCAGGGGGAAGATGACGTGTACGATCCACATGCATGGCTCGATCCGCAGAACGTGGAAATCTACGCTGAAAACATTAAAGAAACGCTTAGTGAGCTTGATCCGGACAACGAAGCGGATTACGAAGCGAATATGGAAGCATTCGTTGATGAAGTAATGGAACTCGATGCGTGGATGGAAGAAGAGCTTGCGGAGGTGCCGGAGAACAATCGTTTTGTTACGATCAGTGAAAACGCCCTCGTATATTTCGGTGAGCGGTATGATTTTGAAACAGCGGGCATCTGGGAACTGAACTCTCATGAGGAGGGGACTCCGGAGCAGATATCAGGACTGATTGACGAGCTGGAGGAACGCCAGGTACCATACGTCTTTACAGAATCAACCGTAAATCCGAATTACATGGAAACTGTTTCCGAAAACTCCGGTGTGCCAATTTACGAAGAGATGCTCTATACAGACGGAGTAGGGGATGATGATACCGGAATCGCCACATACCTCGATATGATGGAGCATAATACAGAAGCGATAAGAAGCGCACTGGAAGAATAAGATCCGAAGCAGTAGTTCAGCCGGCAGAGCAGGGAGTCACAGATGGAGAGTTTTTCCTTTGTTTGTTGAAAATGTAGAGTCCCATTCACTGGACAAGAAGGAAAGGGTGACACCCTGTACTGCCCGTGTATCATTACCTTATTGATCAACTGACAGCGGAAAAGAGCCCCCAAAAAAAATGGAACAATTACTGGTCCCGTTTGAAAAAGAATGAACTTTACTGTAAAAGGCTGTGTAAAGATCCCGGAAGAAATTAAAAATAAACAAATTGAGTTAACTGTCGTTCCGCGATATAGAAGAAAGGAAGGGGCATTTCATGCGGGAATTCGCAGGACGTCACCGTTGTATGCTGCTCTGCCTGGCCGTGCTCTGGATCAAAACCGTGGCCGTCTCCTACCTC
>REBZ01000179.1 GCA_007692495.1 Alkalicoccus sp. | reverse complement strand
GAAGTTATAAAGAAAATGGGATTTTAAGGTACAGGTGCTATACTGAAAAGAGAGGATAAAGGGGGGGGTTGCGTGAGCTTAAAGGTGCTGATTATTGAAGATGAGCCAATGATTATCGATGTGCTGACCGGGTACCTTCTTCAGGCCGGCTATGACGTCCTGAGTGAAACAAACGGACGGGATGGACTTGAACTTTTTTATCGGGAACAACCAAATTTTGTTCTTCTGGATTTAATGCTGCCGGATCTTTCCGGAGAGGAAATCTGTGAAAGCATCCGCCGTGTCTCCAACGTTCCTATCTTAATTTTAAGTGCTAAATCGGCGGAAGAAGAAAAAATTCGTGGTCTCCGCCTTGGTGCAGACGACTACGTGACGAAGCCTTTCAGCCCCAGGGAGGTACTTGTCCGGATGCAGGCGGTTCTGCGGAGAACCGGTGTTGAACAGAAGGAACAGACACCCCTTTCTTTTAATGAAAAAACGCTGATTATTGATGACCGTCAGAAACTGGTCAAAGTCCGTGGGCGGGAAATTCATCTGACGAGAATCGAATACGTACTTCTTTATTTGATGGCTTCCCATCCTGGTCAGGTCTTTCATCGGACCTCTCTTCTCGAGGCTGTGCAGGCCGATCAGTTTTTTGAAGGATATGAGCGCAGTATTGACGTTCACATTAAAAACCTGCGCAAAAAAATTGAAGCGGACCCGCATCATCCCCGGCTCATTGTTACCGTTTTTGGTATGGGGTATAAGTTTGGAGGGGAAAAGGATGTTTCGTACACTTCAGGGTAGATTTTTTCTTTTTGCTCTTTTTCTTTCCCTTGGTGCTGTCTTGCTGACCGGTCTTTTTATGTATGTGGGAATAGAACGCAGTTTCGGCAGCTATGTCGGGGAAAGGCAGGAACAGCAGGCAGAAGAAACCGCAGCGCAGCTGGAAAATGCTTACGACGGCTCATGGGAGACGGTGGATATGCAATTACTTCAGGGAGCAGGGATGCACGAAGGAATGCGGTACACTCTTTATACGATAGAAGGAGAAGTTATTTTTTCTTCACGTTCTATGATGCACCACGGCGGGATGAATACCGAAAGCGGGGAGGCTGTTACTTACGAGCTCGAAAGAGGCGGAGAACCGATTGGAAGGCTGGAAGTTGTTTACCCGGACCAGTTCGTTGGAGCCGAACAGGATTTTTTCCAGCAGACATTGCTTTTCCTCGGTGGTTCCCTGCTTGCAGTAATTATGATGAGCGCCCTGCTCAGCCGCTTTTTTTCCCAGCGCCTTACCGAAGGCATCCGCTCCATTGGTAGCTACGTTCAGTCATTGAAAGAAAAGAACCGCCCTTCTGAACTTCTTTCTTCCTACAAAGTAGAAGAGCTTGACACTCTTTCCTCCGGTGTCAATGAGCTGGCTCTTGCCCTCGAACGGGAAGAAAAGAAACGCCGGCAGTTTACCGGAGATATGGCACACGAGCTGCGAACACCTCTTTCTACTTTACGAAGCCAGCTGGAAGCTTTTCAGGACGGCGTTCTGGAACCGACACCTGAACGTCTGAATCAAAGCTATATGGAACTTATGCGTCTCGTCCGTCTTGTCGATGAAATGGAAAGACTCCATGAAGCAGAAAACCAGCATCATCGGCTTGAGCTGGAAAAGCTGGATGCAGAAGAAATGATCGAAGGCCTCGTTTCCCAGTTTCAGCCTTCTTTTGAAGATAAGGGCGTGAAGCTGACATTTGTCTCTCCTCCCGTCTCTTTTACCGCCGACCGGGACAGATGGATGCAGATTATGACAAACCTTCTCCATAATGCCTGGAAATTCACTCCTCCTGGAAGTCATGTCCACGTGGAGGCCGTCGATCTGGGAGAAGAAGTGGAGTTTCAGATTATTGATGAAGGAAAAGGAATGAGTGACCGGGAGATGGAGCATATGTACGACCGGTTTTTCCGGGGGGAAAAATCCCGGAACCGGGAGAGAGGCGGACTTGGCATAGGCCTTTCCATCGTCCGTGCCCTTGTGGAAGCTCATAACGGTACGATCAATATTGAGAGCACAGTAGAAGCGGGCACGACTGTAAAGGTCCGCCTGAAAAAATAAAGCTGTCCGACAGAAACATTCTGCCGGACAGCCCTTTCTTTACTTCTTCAAACGGTACATAAACGCTTCGTACGGCTGCAGCGTAAACTGCTTAAGGTCGTGAAGATCTTCCTTTCCATTCGTGATCAGCAGCTCTTTTTCTTTACCAGCGATGGTATCCGGAAGGCTTCTTTCCTGCTCTTCTGCTGTGAAATTACAGACGACCACGATGTCTTCCTCTTCACCGGTCCTTGTATAGGCATACACTTCCTCATCGTCCTCGAGGAGCAGTCCGTAGCTTCCGAGTACAAGCGTTTCTTCCTGCTTCCGCATTTGAATCAGCTTTTGATAATAGTAAAAAAGGGATTTTTTATCAGCGAGCGCCTTTTCTACGTTAATATCTTTATAGTTCGGATTTACAGCGATCCATGGGGTGCCTGTTGTGAAACCGGCATGCGCGGAGTCGTCCCACTGCACCGGTGTCCGGGCATTGTCCCTCCCCCGGCCGTAAATGGAAGGCATCAGCTCTTTTTCCGAAAACCCCTGAAAACGTTTTTCGTTGAACCAGTTAATCGTCTCAATATCTCTGTATTCATTGATGGAGGAAAACTGGACGTTGGTCATGCCGATTTCCTCGCCCTGATAAATATAAGGGGTCCCCTTCATTCCGTGAAGGAGGGTGGCGAGCATCTTACCGGATTTCTCCCGGTAGACACTGTCATCACCAAATCGGGAAACAGCACGCGGCTGGTCGTGGTTATTCCAGTAAAGGCTGTTCCATCCGCGTTTGTCGAGACCGACCTGCCATTTCGTCATAATTTCCTTAAGTTCTGTCAGCTTCCACGGCCGGTCCTCCCACTTGCCGTCCGGACCGTCGCCGAGGCTCATATGTTCAAAATGAAACACCATATTCAGTTCTTCCCGTGCTTCGTCCGTATATTTTCTTCCCTCTTCCACATCGACCCCGGGCATTTCTCCGACAGTCATGATGTCGTAATCTTTCAGCACGCGTTCGTGCATTTCATGCAGAAACTCATGGATACGCGGCCCGTTCGCATGAAATTCAAAAGCGGAAACGAGTGATTTTCCGGGATCCGGGCGGCGTTCCGGCATCGTCTGATCCTTGGAAATGAGATTGATTACGTCCATCCGGAAACCGTCAATCCCTTTATCCAGCCACCACCTCATCATCCGGTACACGTCTTCCCGGAGATTTGGGTTTTCCCAGTTAAGATCCGGCTGTTTTTCGCTGAACATGTGCAGAAAGTACTCTCCGGTTTTTTCATCGTACTTCCACGCTGTTCCGCTGAATGCTGACTCCCAGTTTGTCGGCGGGCCGCCGTCTTTCCCTTTTTTCCAGATGTAATAGTCTCTTTTCGGGCTGTTTTTTGATGAACGTGATTCTACAAACCAGGCATGTTCATCGGACGTGTGGTTCACAACGAGGTCCATTACAATACGGATTCCGCGCTGATGCGCTTCGCCGAGCATACGGTCGAAATCCTCCATCGTCCCGAACTCTTCCAGAATAGCCTGATAGTTGCGGATGTCATAACCGTTGTCGTCATTAGGCGAATCGTACACAGGAGAAAGCCAGATGACATCAATACCGAGCGTTTTTAAATAATCAAGTTTTGTAATAATACCGGGAATATCACCGATACCGTCGCCGCTGCTGTCATAAAAGCTGCGCGGATAAATCTGATATACGACACTCTGTTTCCACCACTGCACTCTGCTCATGCGAATCATCCTTTGTTTCAGAGTAGGTACTTCTCTGTCCATCATAACGGAGCTGTTTCCAAAGGTACACCGGGATCTTT
>REBZ01000133.1 GCA_007692495.1 Alkalicoccus sp. | reverse complement strand
GAAAGCGTCCCGGAAGGCGGAAGCAGGAATCCGAACATAAAAACACTTTATCAGCAGCCTGGAAAGAAATCCCCCGAGAAAATCGGGGGATTTCTTTTTCGATCAAAAAAGCTTTTTCCGCAAAGCCGGTAACGCTTTATATCAGATTCTACATTGGTATAGACCTCTTTACTTCCCGGAAAGGCCATGCTATCTTTGATCTACAATATAGTCGGTTTCTTCTGCTGGTGGAAGAGGGAGAACGGCCTGCTCTGCCTGACCGCTGATGAAAAAGCCCTACATAGTGTACGGAAGCTGCAAAATTATATGTAAAGGAGGAAAAGAGATGAAAAATTCGATCGGTATCCCGGTTCTGGCATTCAGTATGGCTTTTTATGGCATGATTTCCGGGTCCGGTACTTCTGCAGTTCAGGCAGAAAGTGAGGAAGGGCCACAGGACGTGATTCTCTTTCAGAACATTCCGGAGGCGGAAGCTTCATTTGATGGAGAAGAACTGGAACTTGAAGCAGTCAATGTGTATGCGGACGGAGCGTTTACACTTGTTTCAGAAGACATAACGTGGGAATCCTCGAACGAAAATGTTGCTGAAGTGGGTGAAGATGGAGTCGTGACATTGACCGGCCAGCCGGGGCGGTCTTTTATCAGTGTGAGCAGCGGAGAATACACGGACCGCATCGCCGTCGATTTTAAACCAGTGAAAAACCGTAGAGGAGTCTGGAAACTGGAGAACATCCCGCAGATGATTAAAGGGGAAGACGAGCGTTATGACGTCATTTCCCACGCGATCGACGAAATGTCGACGGAAGAAAAGATCGGACAGATGCTTATGCCGGATTTTCGTAATTGGAATGGAGAAGACGTAACGAAAATGCTTCCGGAAATTGAAGAGCTTGTGGAAGAGTACCATCTCGGCGGAATTATTTTGTTCGCAGAGAACGTCGTAACAACCGAACAGACAGCAGAGCTTGTGGCAGACTACCAGGAAGCGGCAGAGAAATTCGGACTGTTAATGACGATTGATCAGGAAGGGGGCCTCGTAAACCGTCTGCAGTCAGGGACGGATTTTCCCGGTAATATGGCGCTCGGAGCGGCGGGATCAGAGGGACTCGCTTATGATACCGGCTATGCGATCGGTTCGGAACTGGAGTCGCTCGGAATTAATATGAACCTTGCTCCTGTGCTTGACGTCAATAACAACCCGGACAACCCGGTCATCGGTGTACGTTCCTTCAGTGAAGACCCGGAACTGACAGGCAGTCTCGGTGTATCCTACACGGAAGGAATGCAGGACACGGGAGTTGCTGCAACAGCCAAACATTTCCCGGGTCACGGGGACACGGATGTCGATTCCCACCTCGGTCTTCCAGAAGTTCCTCATAATCTTGAGCGGCTGCTGGAAGTCGAGCTGAATCCCTTCCAGCAGGCGATGGATGCAGGCATTGACGCCATTATGACGGCCCATGTCACGTTTCCACAGATAGATAATACGCAGGTCATTTCCGAACAGACGGGAGAAGAAATTGCCCTCCCGGCAACTCTTTCCCGCACCGTACTGACAGAATTGATGAGAGAGCGGATGGAATATGAAGGCCTGATTATAACTGATGCTATGAACATGCAGGCGATCAGTGATCACTTCGGGCCGGCGGATGCCGCCGTGCGCACAGTAGAAGCCGGGTCAGATATCGTACTCATGCCTCCAGGGCTGGAGGAAGCAGCGGAAGGCCTTATGGAGGCAGTAGAAGACGGAAGCATTACGGAGGAACGGCTGGAAGCATCCGTCGAACGTATTTTAACGCTGAAAGTAAAACGAGGTATCATGAAGGAAGAAACACCTCAGTCCACAGAAGAGAAAATTGCAAATGCACAAAATATTGTCGGAGCAGAAGCCCACCAGGAAATAGAACGGGAAGCTGCAGAGCAGGCTGTAACCCTTGTGAAAAATGAACAAGTTCTGCCGCTTGCCGCCGACAGCAGTGAAAGCATTGTAGTTCTTGGAAGCAGCTATATCGATACCCTTGGTGCATCTGTGCAGGAATACCGTCCGGATGCTGAAGTCATTTCCGCTGCTTCCAGTGGGGAGCTGTCGGAAAACGACTGGGAGCTTATCCGGAACGCGGATAAAGTAATCACAGGTACGATGACGGCAACGGTTGCCGAAAGAGACCCTCTCAGTGATCAGATGGTGATGGTCACGGAAGTTTCCCGGGAAACGGAAGGGGGTATTATTGCTCTTGGTATCCGCAGTCCATATGACATTATCGCCTATGATGCGCACGTGGACGCCTACCTTGCACAATACGGCTTCCGAACTGCCAGCTTTGAAGCTGCAGCAGCTGTCATCTTTGGAGAAAACCATCCATCAGGCAAGCTTCCTGTAACTATTCCGGATGAAGATGGTGGAACGCTTTATGAGCTCGGTCATAATCTGAGCTACGAATAGTATAAAAACAACCGGATGCGGCTCTACGCATGCGGTTGTTTTTTATAGACGCGTGACGTTATAACGGCGGTTGTAACTGCAGCGACAACGATTCCGAGCAGAGCTCCTGCGAGTGAATCAGTGGGAAAATGAACGCCGACGTACAGACGAGTATACGCAAAAATAACCGCCAGCGGAATTGCCCAGTACCGGGCGGAAGGGAAAAAATACAGCAGGACATACATTGCTGCAAAAGAAGTTGCCGCATGGGTCGAAGGAAAAGATGGTGACACCGGAAGTTCGACAAGCTGGCGCACGTTCTCCTCCGAGAGCGGTGGACGGGGCCGGTCCACGAGGAAGGCCACAGCATTGCGTATTAAAAACGTTACGGTAAGACTTACGATCAGCGTTACAGCGGGTAAAACCGAGCCGATTTTTCTGCGGAAAACGATCAGCAGCACAGCGGTAACCCACCAAAAAAAGGCGTGCTCACTGATCATTGTGAGAAAAACCATGACCGGGTCGAGCCATCCGGTCGTCCATTCCTGGTTCAACAGCTGGAAAACCTGCCGATCGGTCTGCATAAGAGTTTTCATAGGCGGAAGCCTCCCTTTTGAAAAAGTCGATGGCTTTTATTATGCGTGAACAGCGGAGAAAAAGAAAGACAGAAGAAAAAGCTGACTTCTTCTGAAGAAAGATATGGACAAGTTTCTGCGATCTTTCTTGGAAGGCTCCCTTGAAAATAAAACATCGATAAGAGGAGCGCTTTCCACGAGTAAGCCCCGCCGCGAGTGCAGCAGCTTTATGTCCATCTCATAAACGAACTATTTTCAAGGCAGCCTTTTGGAAAGTAATAGAAACCATCTTGAAAATTCACTATGGCTTCGTGTTTAAACAATGACATGGCGGGAAACATATAATCAGTGAAAGAATTTAGAGGAGGAATGCATAATGGCAACTCAGGCAGTTGGAGCTTATAATAGTGAAAAAGAATTGGAAAAGGAACTCGATCGTCTGAAACAGCAGGGTCACCGCGAAGAAAACATGACGGTCGTAGCGAGTGAGGAAAAAATTCCAAACCTTTTTGCTAATAAAAGTGCCGGCAGTATTAAAATAGAAAAAATCGATACGGCACCCGGTGGAAACAGCCGGTTTGTTGCTAAACTGAAGGATGCGATCAACGCACAAGATGAAAAGGACCGCAAAGATAAAAATGAAAATGCACTGAAAGAGCACGGCTTGACACAGGGAGAAGCAGAAAAATACCGTCAGCATGTAGAAGAGGACAAGATCGTTCTCCTGCTGGAAGGTGTACCTGAAAAACCCTCCGATCAGGCCGGAGATAAAGTGAGTTCCACCGAAAAAGAAAAGGAAAATATTCAGCAGCGTTCTCCGCAGGAAGACATGAAGAAAGTACAGGAAGAACAGCAGTATCACAAGCACGCTACCGGGGAAGCAGAAGACACCGTAAAACCGTCTGATGAAGATCCAAAAACAGGTGACAGAAAATAATAACCTGCAAGAAATATTTTACACAAGAGGAGCTGCCCGCAGGGAAGCTCCTCTTTTCGGGCGGTTGAAAAAGTAGTTAAACATAGGGGGGATTACTGCCTCAACATGCTAAAAAGAGGAACCGGCCTTGCATTTGACGCACTGTTCACCGAAGGTACGAATAGTATAGGCTGTTGGAACGAAATCGTCCCCCACAAGTTTAATCTGGCCTGAGGGGGGAAAGGAACCTGTAGCATCCGCACGTCAGAATAACATACAAGATATGAATCTTATGAGGAGGAATAGAAATGAGTGTCAGCATCGTTGGTGTTTTTGAACACGAAAAACACCTTAAAGAAGAAGTGAAGCTCCTGAAGGGTCAGGGCTACCCTCTCAGCAGTGTGACTGTCATAGCAGGAAAAGAAGATCATCCAACGCTTTACCCTGAAAATATTGCACCCGGTGTGCATATCGAAAAACTTCCCACCCGGCCGCAGGACGACAATGCCCTAATGGCCGTCCTCAAAAGCGCGTTCAATACGGAGGAGGAAGACGTACGGAAAGAGGACAGTGAACAGACCTTTAAACGAATGGGTCTCAGTAACGATGATGCCGTAAAATTCAGGGAAGCGATCGACCAGGGAAAAATGGTGCTTCTATTATCCAAATACAAAAAAAGGGACCGGGAGCCTGGTTTAAAAGAAGATCTACGACCGATTACCCCTTTAAATGAACGCGACCCAGCACCGGAGGAAATAAACGAAGAATCCCACACCGCTCAGGCGGCCAGTGACAAAGTTACGGCACCAAAACGGGAAGCAGAACAGAAGGAGGACCAGATGACATACGATCGCCGCACCACCATAGCCGATATGGAACGCATCCACGAAAAACAGCAGCCAGTGCAGAAAACGGAGGAAACAGAAGTGAAGAAAAAAACTACGGAAGAACCGCGTCAGGCAAAAGAAAAAATCATTGAAAAAAAAGAAGTAACAGCCGAACAGCAGGAAGCACCGGCAGTGGAAGCTGAAAAACAGGTAAAAGCAGAGGAAAAAGTTGAAGCAGAAGCTTCTAAAGATGTAAAAGAACACCGACTGGACCATGAAGAAGAGAAAGCCCTCCAGCTTCGGGAAGAACAGCTGGATGTTACGAAAAAAGAAAAACAGAAAGGCGAAGTCGGCGTTCAGAAACGCGTTGTGGAAGAAGAAAAAACGATCAAAGTACCTGTCCGCCGGGAGGAAGTGTATGTAGAAAAACGTCCGGTACAGGATCAAGAGGCAGTATCTTCTGAAAATGCAGCAGGCGAAACGGCTGATAAAGCATTTAAGGAAGAGTCGGAGGAAATCCGTATTCCTATCCGTGAAGAGGAAATAGAAATTTCCAAAAAGCCCGTCGTAACAGAAGAAGTCGTCGTAGGTAAAAAAGTATACGAAGATACGGAAGAAAAAGTGGAAAAAGTGAAAAAGGAAGAAGCGAAAATTGATGAAAAAGGTGTCGTGGAAGGACGGACGAACATCCGCGGCAAAGAAGAAAAATAACGTTCAGCCTGCAACAGCAGCTGAAAGTAAAACCCGGGCTGTCTCCGTTTGAAGGAGGCAGCTTTTGACTGCAGAATAAAGAAAATGGAGACAGGCAGTATAGAACAGCTGAGGGGAATTTTCCAGGGATTTGGTTTATCGATTCGTATTCAGGGAAAAAAAGAAGTATCTGATACGTTATAAATTATGATGCAGGAGGAATTCGTTATGACAAAAGTAATTGGAACATTCCAGGAAAAAAGTGATGTTATACAAATGGTGGATAAATTAAAAAAAGAAGGGACAGATGTGCGGGATATTACGGTGCTCATGTCGGAGGAAGGCAACCGGACCGTTACAGACGATGATATCGTCCACGGAGTCGGGATCGAACGGCTTGCCACAAAAGACATTCAGGACAGCAGCATGATCTCCAAAATGAAAAGTGTCTTCAACACAAAAGATGAAAAAGAACGACGGGAAGATAAGGAAGACCGTATTCAGGAGCTCGGGCTGAGTGAAGAAGAAGCGGAAAAGCTGAGGAAAGATATTGATAAAAACAAGAGCTATGTCGTGATTACCCAGACGGCTGAAGAACAGGCTCAAGCGGAAAAAGGGCCGGAGAAAGAAGGCTGGTCCAAAGTTGACGAGGAGAACAAGGAGAAAACTGAAAAGTCGCAGGCAGAAGAGAAAGAAGAAATGAAAAATCAAAAAGATCAGGGACCGGGAGTCGTAGATGAAGCACCTCCTACTCCGGAAGCTGTGGAATCCCATGACAACCGGGGAGAGGAAATAAAAGAAAAAGAAGAGGTAGTCGACAAAAACCAGCAGAAACTTACGGACCGTGATAAAAACGAAAGAGAATAGGCGGTACAAAAGAAAAACTGCTTTTGTCATATAGTGATAGCGCGGCTTACACGAATAAACCCTGTCAGGCAAGAACTGACAGGGTTTTAAATCGTGATCCGCTTGACGTTCAGGGGGGGCTGATCTCCGGCCCCCTAATTGCTTCGGGTAAATAGAAGCCCCTTGGGACAACCAAAAAGGGGAAACTGGAACGGGCGGCAGTTTTCGGCTGTAAAAAGGAGCTGATGGAGAAGCAGATGTCCATAATTAGGGGGGCGGACCGCGTTGGTAGAATTCCAGAGAATGTTGGAAGTAATAACTGATAGTTTGGAAGTATTATCTTTAGTTGGAAGAAAAAAGCTGAAAGTTGGCAGAATTACGGGAGCAGCCTGGAACTATTACGCCGGAAGCTGGTAGAATTCCGAGAAAAGTTGGCAGAATCGCCGCGTCCACCGCACCTCCGAACCGTTTTTTGATCCAAACAGGATGAAGAAGTGCATTTCTTCTGCAAAAGATTATTAAAAAGCTGTGCCATGTTAATATACGCAGCATTAATCGAAAGGCTCCTCAGCAAACCGCAGCGGATAGTTAAATTCCGCCTCCGGACAGAAGACCCCCCTGGGAATGTGTCCAGAATTAGGGGGCCGGAGAGTTAGGAAGTCCTCTGCAGCTATTATAAACTGCTTCAGAAAGCACTTGATCACCCGCAGATGTTAAAAAAGCCATCATAACAAAACATTGTCATGGTGGCTCAGGCTGTTGATAAAGTGTTTTTTATGTACGGCTTCCTGCTTCCGCCTTCCGGGCCGGCCTCAGCTAATTCCTTCCGCCCACAGGCTGGAAGAACTGGTTCTTCGCCTCGGCCTTGACCGCCCAGGAGCCGCCCCTGCGGCTGCTGCAGGGAAATTAAAAAAGTTTTCTTCCAGGAAAAATCCCCTTTTTAAAGCCGTTTTCTTTGATAAAGAGATGGCTTTCCCTCTGTAACGGAGCAGGCCTAACAGCTGAAGACGAGCCCCGCGGTAAGAGAAGGAGCTTATACACTGACTGGAATAACTCTTCTGAAACGATAACTTGATCAAGTCCAAATAAACATCAGTCTGCTTCGTAACGTCTTGCGCCTTCGTACATATCACTAAAAAAGTCCCCGTCTTCCAAGTGTCGGGTTGTTACACCGGAAGATTCACTCGTAATCATAAATTGTTCGTGGCCAACGTAGATACCCGGGAGTTTGCTGTTTGCTCCGTCGAAGAACACGAGGTCGCCCGGCTGCAGTTCCTCCCGGGAAATTTCTTCGCCTTCCTCCCACATCTCCTGTGAGCGCTCCGGCAGCTGGATGTCTTTTGCTTCTTCGTAGACGTGCCGGACGAAGCCGCCGGTATTGAAGCCTTCGGATGGATCGCTTCCTCCGGATTCAAATGGAACATTCAAGTACTCGGCTGCTGTTTCCACGATCGGTTCTTCATCAACAGCCATATCATCAAAGCGCTTAATACCGGTAAAGGCGTCCTCCCAGAAGTCGTTAAGCTGGGAAATCTGCGTCATACCTTCCGTCCGGCTTGCATGGATCATAAAGTCATTGCCGACATAAATTCCGGCGTGTGTTACTTCTCCCTCTTCCCGTACGCTGTCTTCCACGTCGATATCGGAAAAGTAAAGAACATCCCCGGCGCGCAGATCTTCTTCGTCAATATCCTTTCCGACTTCGAATTGATCAATTGTTACACGCGGAAGAAAGACGTTCATGCTTTCACGGTACACGTCCTGAATCAGGAAGGAACAGTCAAAAGCATCCATGCTCTCTCCGCCGAATTCATACGGTGTACTCAAGTAGTTCATGGCTTCCCGTACAGCCGGGTGGTCGTGGTCACTGTAGGAACCGGGATGGAGGGACTCGATTTCGTCATCTGTGAGACGCTTGGCTCCGGCATAATTTCTCGCCCAGAAGTCATCATCATCCAGATGCAGCCGCTCAACTCCGCCACTTTCCGTAGAAGTAATAAATTCGTCGTCTTCCATATAGATCCCGGAAATCGTCGTTTCTCCTTCAAAGAAAACAAGGTCTCCTGTGCGGAGGTAATTGCGTCCGATATCTTCCCCAAGATCCTGCTGGTGTACGGCTAGTCTTGGCATACGGATGCCGGCAGCTTCTTCAAACACATACTGCACGTAGCCGGACGGATCAAATCCTTCCTCCGGGCTGCGTCCGCTGGAGTCATAGGAAGCATCGAGCTGATTCTCTGCTTCCTCAGCGAAGTCCTCTTTCGTATAATCAAGCTCTGTTTCCAGAATTCCCTGACTGTGAGGCTCCGTATCCATATCATGGTCGTACTTTTCCCCGGGACCCATGCTCGTCTCGTCCTCCCGCGTAATATAAAAAATCAATACCGCTGCCCCGGCTAATAGTAGAAGCAGAAGCAGAAATCCGTAGTTTCTTTCCTTTTTTTCAGGCAATGGACAGCCTCCTCGTAAAATGTGTACTGCCCCCATATTTTAGTTTACTTGGTTCAGATTGTAAAACTGTACGATCTGCCCCGGTGACAGGGGAATAGGAGAGGGAATAAAAAAGTGGTAAAATAAAAACAGCTATCAGAGCAGGGCTGACGAAGCCTGCTTTTTAAATTATTTAAAGCAGAAAGAGGAGAGTCATTATGAACGAAACACTGCAGGCAAAATATAAAGAAATGTATTGGAAAAAGAGGACTTCCATTCCGGAGGCGCTTGAAAGTATACGTACAGGTGATCATATCGTTTCTGCGATGGCGGCAGCGGAGCCGAAAGGTTTATTATCCAATCTGCATACTACAGCAGACCGGGTGCAGGACGTGAAAGTTTCTACGTGTCTGCCGATGCTTCCGTACGATTATTACATGAACGATGACTACAAAGAGAACTTTTTAAATGAAGGCTGGTTCTATACCCCGAATATGAGGAAAAGGCATGAAAGCGGCACCGTTTCCTTTGTTCCGAACCACCTGCATCTGGCAGGGGAGCGGCGTTTGGATCACCGGCCGGTGGATGTGTTCGTCGGAACCGCTTCACCAATGGATAAGCAGGGCTATTTATCCCTTTCTCTCAGTGCAACTTATGAGCGGCGGATGATTGAAAACGCCCGTGTTACGATCATTGAAGTGAACGAAAATATGCCGCGGACGTTTGGGGATACGACTGTGCACATCAGCGAGATCGACATGATTGTGGAAAACAATTATCCGGTACCGGAGTTTCCTTCCCCGCCTCCGAATGAAAAGGACGAAATCATCGGGAAGTATATTGCCGACGAAATCGAAGATGGTTCCACGCTCCAACTGGGGATCGGAGGTATTCCCAACGCGGTCACACGGCAGCTTTTGACGAAAAAAGATATCGGGATTCACACGGAAATGTTTATCGACGGAATGGTGGATCTGTTTGAAGCCGGAGTCATCACAGGAAGAAAGAAAACGCTTCTTCCAAACCGGATGGTAGCAACGTTTGCGCTCGGTACAAAAAAGCTGTACGATTTTATCGACGATAACCCGGGTGTGCAGATTCTTGACGCCCGTTACGTGAACGACCCGTTCGTAATTGCTCAGAATGATAACATGGTTTCCATTAATACGACGCTGGAAATAGACCTTACCGGCCAGTGCAGTTCCGAGTCGATCGGCCACCGTCAGTTCAGTGGTACAGGAGGGCAGGCGGATACCGCGGTAGGGGCGCAGAAGGCTAGGAATGGGAAGTCCTTTATTGCGCTTTATTCTACGGCAGATATACGCGTGCCGGGGAAGGAGGAAAGGCAGCGAATTTCTAAAATTGTCCCCCATCTGACACCGGGGGCAGCTGTTTCCCTTTCACGAAATGATGTGGATTACGTAGTGACGGAATACGGTATTGCCAGACTCCGGGGCACGTCCCTCCATGAGCGGGTCGAGCGGCTCATTTCTATCGCCCACCCTGATTTCCGGGACGAGCTGCGAAAGGAAGCACAGGAGCGGATGATCTGGTAGCAGAATGGCTCTTTCAAAAGAGCTTTCACCGGCCGGGAATAGGCGTAAACCCGGGCAGAATGATCCCCCGAATTTAATGTTCGGGGGATGTTTTTTGTGAAAAAACAGTTTATCAGAGGCGGGGGACAGTCGATTCTTCCAAATCCGGGAACAATAACCCTTTTTGATTACCTTCCACAGAAGAAACCCGCTTCTGCGTTCTGAATTTGATCTGAAAAGGGCGGTTCGGGGGCGGAGGGAACTGCGGACGCGGCAATGCTGCCATCTTTTCCTGAAATTGTACCAACTTTCCTCGGAATAGTTTCAACCTCGTTTCCGAATTCTACCAACTTCCGCTGGATTTCTACCAACTGCCGGCAATTGTACCAACCTTCCCTGTTTTTCTACCACCTTTTTGTGCAATTCTACCAACTCCCGGGACGGACCACACTTATCACTGCCCTCGGTATCTCCGGCCATAAAAAAAGCTGTCCTGTGAATCCAGGGCAGCTTCTTTAAATTCATGCTATTCTTCAGAAAAGCCGCGCAGTTTTTTGAGAGCTGATTTGCGCCAGCTTTTGACGGTAGTGACGGCTACTCCGAAAGAAGCAGCGATATCTCCAGGTTTCATTCCATCGATAATGTAAGCTTCCGCCCAGTCTTTTTCCCGGGGAGTAAGCCCGGCCGTAGCGATCCAGTCGCGGAGCAGAACCGCTGTTTCTGTATTATTAAAAGAAAGACTTTCGCTGTTGCATAGAAGATCCGGTTCCATAGCAAAATAACGGCTCTGAAATCTTTCGCGCCGCGTCAGTTCCTGACGAAAACGGCCGTAAATATAACTTTTGGCGAGAGGGGCAAAGTCTCCTGCAGAAGGATCGTACACCTCCCATGCTTCAAACAGGGCAATCCGTCCAAGCTGCACGTATTCCTCCTTGTCCCGAAAAAGATTCCAGCGGTTGACCGCCCCGTGGATCATCGGCATAAACTGCTCCAGCATTCCGGTAAATTCCTGATCTTTATTCATCATCGTTCCTTCTGGAGGGGCGCGCTCCCTCAAATATTCCGCGGTAAATTCATCATAGGTAAACCGCAGAAAAGAAGCGAAAGCCCGGAGGAGACTTTTTCTTCGGGAAAACATCACGTTTCTCCGGAGAAACATAAAGGACGTGCCCGGAAAGGGAAAAATAGTATAAAATTAAAAATATTTTACAATTTATGTTGATATATGGAATAAAATGTTATAAACTACTTTTGGGTCAATTGTTCTACATAAAGTACACTGGCGACCCCTGTTCCACCGTTTTGGAAAGGCTCCGCGGGCCGATTTGCACGAAACTGGGCAGTAAGAATGAATACGATATACCTGACAGGCGACTGTTTCTCCGCCTGCTCCTTATGTGTAACAGATTCAATTTATACGCTCTAACTAACTTTGAAGAGGAGTACTAAACGATGGAAACAAAAAAAGAATATACGATTACTGGAAAAACAATGATGCTGGCTCCGGCTTTCCGGATGGAGGGGGGAACAGTCGTGTACGAAGAGGAAAAGACATTTTTCGTGCAGCAGACTCCGACAGAAATTATTCATGAAAACTGTTTCCGAGGGTTTGCAACTTTCGATGGAAGAGTGAAGGCTGTCAGAAAGTACTTCCGCTACGAAAAAAAGGTGCCGGTTCTGGTATATGAAAAAAACCGGATTGCCTGTTTTCCTACCCATTCTTCCAAAAATCATCTGTGCCACTGGGTGTTTCCGGCCCACATCCGCTTGATGGAAAAGGATCCGGGAACGGCAGGCTTTACTCTTATTCATACGCGGAATAATCAGACGCTGCGCCTGCCGATCTCCTTCTACGTCGCGGGAAAACAGCTCGGAAGGACGGACCATCTGCTGCGGATGCTTTTTTTACCGCCGCCGGGCAGCTCTCTTTAAAGCTGACTCCATTCGGCATGAATTTCCTTACAAAAGAAAGAAAAGCAGAGCGGTGTAAAGAATAACACCGGCAGCAAAAGCCCAGAAGCTGCTTTCTCTTTCTGCAGGAAGTTCTTCTTTCAGAATGTTAAGAACCATCGTTCCGGCAAGGATGGAAAATAGGAGAGCAAGCCAGACTTCGCTGATTTTGACAAAAAAAGCTGTTCCCCATCCCAAAAAAATCGCGCCTGCGAGCACGTACCGGCCAAAATTGTCGTATTCCTTTTCATGGTGCAGCCGCAGGGCATGATCGTTGGATATAAAATGAACAGACAGGGCTGCAAAATATAGAAACAAATCTGACGGTGTATTGTAATGACCGTCGAGAAGAAGATAGCCAATAAGAAAATTGTAGGCAAAAAAAGTACTGATATGTACGAGAAAGGGCCAATGCTTTTCGCTCCCAGGACCAGTGGCATGGAGCTTGGCCATCCTTTCGAGACCGTAAAAGACAGCAAGTCCTGTCATGCCGGCGAAATAAACGTGGTAGTGATCGAATCCAAAAAGAGCAAACTCTTCCTCCAGAAGTATTTCCTGAAACATATGCATTTCCGGCAATAAATGCATAAACACGTAGGCGATGGATACGCCGCCGGCTGCAGATAATACTTTGCTCCGGGGAATTTTATGTAAGAAAGAAACTTTTTCGGAGTACAGGTGAATAATGACAAAACCAACAGCGCAGAAAAAACTGAGCAGCGTAAGCATAAAAACCACCTCCTTTGATGCTTGTACCCGAAGAAGAAAGGGAATAAGCAGAAAAGAACAAAAGAAAGGAGGCGGAATATGGGAAAAGCACTGGTAGTGGGGAGCTTCATTACAGATTTAACTGCTCTTACTCATAAACTGCCCGTTCCGGGAGAAACTGTGCTCGGATACTCATTCACTGCAGGACCCGGTGGCAAGGGAGGGAACCAGGCCGTCCAGGCTGCCAGGCTCGGTGCTTCCGTGTCGATAGTAACGAAAATAGGTAACGACGTTTTTGGAAAGGAAGCACTTTCCCATTTCGAAAAGGAAGGGATTGAAACTGACTGGATATCCACCTCCGATCAGGAAGCAACAGGAACAGCTCTCATCGCTGTAGAAGACAGCGGCGAAAATATGATCGTCGTGACCCCGGGGGCCTGTGGGCAGCTTTCGAAAAAGGATGTAGAAAAGGCAGAAGCAGCGTTCCGAAAAACAGATATTGTCGTGGTGCAGCTGGAAACATCAATGGAGGCAGTGGAAGAAGCAGTTTGGAGAGCAGCGGCTGAAAGGAAGCCTCTTCTTCTCAATCCGGCACCGTATCAGGAAATCCCGGAGCACCTCCTCGAACACGTCTCCTATATTACGCCGAATGAAACAGAAGCATCGGCGATAACGGGGATAAACGTTGGAGATGAAGCGTCGGCAGCGGAGGCTGCCCGTATTATTCGAAAGAAAGGTATTCCAAACGTAATTATCACGCTCGGAAAAAAAGGGTGCTTTATTAGCAGTGGAAACGAAGAGTACATCTTACCGTCTGAAATAGTGAAAGCGGTGGACACGACCGGAGCGGGAGACTCCTTTACGGGGGCGCTTGCTGCAGAACTTGCAGAAGGGAAAAGTCTCCGGGATGCGTGCGGAACAGCTGTAAAAGCAGCAGGACTGTCCGTTGCCCGTTATGGCACCTCACCGGCTATGCCGTGGAGGGAAGAGATCTTGTGACGGTCAGCGTTCGATAATAAAAGAGGAGAGAACCCTTACTTGTCGGGGTTCTCTCCTCTTTATTTCTGTTTCGTTATAACGCTCAGTGATTTAGCGGAGCTGCAAATGCTGCTGGAGTTCTCTGGAAATACGCTCCCGTTCTTCTGTAGGAACGATATAATACCAAACGCCGTCGATTGTATCTCCGGTTCCTTCAATATGCATCGTTTCCTGGCTGTTGCGGGCGGGTGTGTAATGGCGCTGAAACATAAAAATGTCATCCGTTGTAACGTTGGAACGTGCGTGCTCTGATAAAATGTCCAGGTAATCACCGATCCGTGTAAGAGAAGAAATAGAAGCTGCTTCATCAATCAGGCCGCCGACAACTGCCTGCTGCCGGTCATTCCTTCCCAGATCCCCGCGGGGGTCTTCACTCCGCATCCGGGTGTAGGCCAGTGCCTCCTCGCCGTTTAAATGAAGTTCTCCTTCCGTAAACTCGTGCCCGCTGTAGGAAAAGGCGAGATCGTTATCTACGTTTACGCCGTCCACGGCATTAATCAGGGACTCGAAGCCGTCCATATTAATAGTGAAAAAATAGTCAACAGGCACGTCCAGAAAAGCTTCAACCGAGTCAACAGTCATTTCAGACCCTCCGAAAGCATAGGCGTGATTTATTTTATCTTCGGTCCCCCGCCCGACAATTTCTGTCCGGGTGTCTCTGGGAATATTCACCATCATCATCGATTCATCGTCCGGATTCAATGTCAGCAGCATTATTGTGTCGCTCCTGCCGGCTTCACTGCCTTCTGCGTCAATACCAAGGAGCAGAATGGACATCGGGTCACCGGCCTCGAGACCGTCGTCCCGCCATGGGGAACCGTCCCTGCCGACATACATATCATCATTAATCGTCCGGTCCACTGAAAAATAAATATAAGCAATAAAAGCCGCAGCGGCAATCAGTACAATCAGCAGCACGCCGCCGACTGTGAAAAGCCCTTTTTTCATTTCGTTTCCTCCTCAGGAAAGTTCTCTAAGCTGAATTACTAAGATTAGTTTATGCCTAAAGCACTGGGAAAGCAAGAAAATTTTTCCTGTTTGTTATCGATAGTGGAATTGTCAGAAAATTATCAACTATTTTCCAAAAAATGCTTCTTTTTTCAACAGATGATGTTATATTTTAGGGACTAGGCCTTTTACTGTTAAAATTCAATAAGGAGGTACCAGGGGATGGAAGAGAAAATAGTAGATACTTATGGACAATGGGAAGAATTATTAATGGAAGCAAAAGAAGCAGGGCTGACTCCAGAAGAAATAAGAATATTTATCCGTGGGCAGAAAGATGAAGAAGACGTGCATCCCAGGTCATTTATTTAAATTATCCATGGGGGACTGGACATCCCTTGAAAAAAAAGCAGTAGATAGGAAAATAAGAAGGAGCTGATCCAGTAAATGGACAGCTCCTTTGCTGTATACTGCTCAGGACAGAATGCTTATTGCAGCATCAACCGGGCTTTTTTGAACTAAGCAGAACGCAGAAGCGGGTGTCTTCTCCGAATAGCTGCCGGACAGGTTTCGGAGCTCATTGGTTTGGTAGAATTATTCGGAGAGGTGGAAGAATTATTCGTTCGGTTGGTAGTATTATCTTTATTTAGAAGAAATAAAATCTAAGTTGGTAGAATTACGTAGAAGGTTGGAACTATTCCGCCGGAAGCTGGCAGCATTCCAGAACAGACTGGTAGAATCACCATTCTGCCGCCCCTCTGAAGCTGCCATTTACGAAAAAATATAAAAAAAGGGTTCAGAGCAGATGCCCTGAACCCTTTTTTGGCCGTAATCCCAGCTTGTTCGTTTTACAGATTTACGGGTTGTACTGGATTGGGGAACCTGGACCGAGATCGATACCAAGTGTCATCCAGATAATAAGCATAATTGTCCAGGCGATCGTAAAGATAATGGAATAAGGGAACATCACCGAGATGAGTGTACCGATACCCATTTTCTTATCGTACTTCTGGGCAAAAGCGATAATGATCGCAAAATAAGTCATAAGCGGTGTAATGATATTTGTTGTTGAATCGGCAATCCGGTAGGCCATCTGCGTCATTTCCGGAGAGTAGCCGAGCTGCATCATAATTGGAACGAATACCGGAGCCATCATCGCCCATTTGGCGGAAGCACTTCCGATAAACAGGTTAATGAATCCCGCAACGAGAATAAATCCGAGTATGAGCGGGATGCCCGTCAGATTCATCGCTTCCAGTGTTTCTGCACCGTACACGCCGAGTACGAGGCCCATGTTGGATTCAGCAAAATAGGCAACAAACTGACCGGCTGTAAAGGCAAGAACGATAAACATTCCCATTGCTGCCATCGTGTCGGTCAGATGATTCGCCACGTCTTTGTCGTTACGGATATTGCGTGTAGCAATACCGTAGGCAATACCAGGCAGGAAGAACATAATCGTAATGATCGGAACGAGCGAGTCCATAAACGGTGACTGGATAATGCCTCCATCGTCTGCGCGGAGCGGTCCATTTTCCGGAACGATCGTAAGAGCAAACAGGACGGTTCCGGTAAGAAAAGCAATACCTGCCCAGAGAAGTCCTTTTTTCTCTGTGTCGTCAAGGCCGTTAAGCTCTTCCCGGTATTCTCCTTTATACTCTCCAAGGCGGGGCTCAACGATACGCTCTGTCACCCATGCACCTACAACGGTAAGAACGAAAACCGAGGCGACGATAAAGTAATAGTTCATCGCAATGTTCATGCCTTCTGCATAGGCCGGATCAATAATGGAAGCAGCAGAAATAGTCAGCTCCCCGAGCATCGGATCTGTGGCCGAAAGAAACAGGTTGGCACTGAATCCGGCGGAAACACCGGCAAATGCTGCAGCAAGTCCCGCCAGCGGATGACGGCCGAGGGCAGCGAAGATTACAGCACCAAGTGGAGGCAGAACAACATAGCCGGCGTCAGAAGCAACACTGGACATGATACCGGCAAATACGAGACCTCCGGTAATAAGTACTTTAGGCACAGAAAGTACGAATCCGCGCAGGCAGGCGCTGATCAGCCCGGTGCGTTCTGCGATACCAATTCCAAGCATTGTAGCAAGCACAACACCGAGCGGTGCGAAGCCGATGAAGTTATCAACCATGCTTGTAAGTATGTACTGCAGGCCTTCCGCGTTCATTAAGTTGGTTACGCTGACCATCTCTCCTTCTTCCCCGGGATGTTCTACACTTATTCCCAGGTTGGAAACGATAGCGGAGACGACAATAACGAGCAGTGCAAGAATAGCAAAAATCGTAACCGGATGGGGAAGTTTATTTCCGGTGTATTCTACACCGTCGAGAAACTTCTGAAACCATCCTTTGCGTTTTTGTTCAACAGCCAAAGTAATTCCCTCTCTTCATCACGTTCATAAATAAAAAACAACATTCTGAAAATTCCAGGAATGGTTGTTATTATGAACCGTATTTTAGTTCCTTTAACAGTATAAAGGGAGGTAAACTAAATTTGAATACAACTGAAAAAAGTAGAAATAATG
>REBZ01000166.1 GCA_007692495.1 Alkalicoccus sp. | reverse complement strand
AAAAGAAAAACAGACGAAAGGGATGTGTGTGGTTCCACCTTCGTCTGCTTTCCTGTCTTAGTATGGTGCGTGTGTTGTAATAAGTGTACTAAACTAACGGGTATCCCCGCAAGAGAAAACGGTCATCTTCACATTTTGTTCACAAATAATTTTCCGAAAAAAAACGGAGAGCCGACGAGGGCTTCTCCGGAGGCTGCTTATTCTGTATCGTTCAGTCCCTGCTTAAGTTCCTGAGTGGAATGGTCCCAGAATTCCCGGTTGAAATCTTTGAGGAAATCACGGAGAACCTGCTTCGATTTGTCATCCATATGGTCGACGGCAATTTTTCCTTTCATCGATTTATCCATATTGTTTACATGTTCGGGCATGCTCTTGTATCCGCGGCGGATCGAACGGTCCACAATCATTTCGCAGGCCCCGACGCCTGTGTATGCCGGCTTTCCTTCAAGGTTTTCGACTGTCACCCAGACGAGCCAGTACAGTTTGCCGTTCGGTACAGCTTCTTTTTCTTTGAGGAACTTGATACGCTTTTCCACCTCACTTCTCGCGTGAAGTGCTCCCATATCAACGAAGGCGTGGTTCTCCTCCGGATCGACAAACACTGAAGTGACGTTATTAAGGTTAATCGTACCGACGCCGTAGCCGCCGTGTCCGTCTGTCGAATCGTTGCTTAAAATATTAAAGTTTCCACTCATTTTTTTGATTTTTTCGTTTTTCTGACGTTCCTGTTCATTCATTTTACGTGCCTCCTCTGAATCTTTGTCGCTTCTTTCAGTTTATCATATTTCACTTTCCCAATGCAGTCGACCGACTTTCCTTTTCCTATAAGCTCCTCATTTTAGTATACTGGTGAAGGAACGACTTATATTTGAAAAGGAGGCAGACGAAATGCCGATTGTAACTGTTCAGATGCTTGAAGGAAGAACCGATGAACAAAAGCGTGCGCTTGTCGACGAAGTGACTACCGCCGTTTCCGGCACGATCCAGGCGCCGAAGGAACGAATTTCTGTGGTGATTGAGGAAATGAAGCCGGAAAATTTCGGCCAGTCCGGGGTACGCGCGAGCGATAAACAATAATAAGAAAGAAACTAAAAAGCTGCCCTGGAAAAGGGGCAGCTTTTTTTAGTGGGAGTTCCGCAGTGATTCAATATAGCTGAAGGCTTCTTCGATATCTTCTGCCGAATAGTTCTGTCTTGCTTTCAGCTTTTCAATTTTGGCTTTGATTTCTTCTTTCGGAAGGTGCTCAAAGTAAAGGACGGTCGACACCAGCTCAAGAAATTTGGAGGACGAGTCATTCAGCCGGCGGAGCAGGTTTTCATTAACGGTTCCTTCCGGGAGACGCACCGCTTCCAGAAATTCTTCCCCTTTGGCAGCTATTTCGTAGCGGTACTGGTAATACCCGCCTTTTTTTTCACGTACTTCCCCGATAAAATCGGCCTGGCACATTTCTTCCATCTGCAGTGTCAGCTCTTCCGAATACGGTCCGTACATATGAAACTGGTACTTTTCCCGGAACGGCTGATTCATTTTCTTGGCGATGTAGACCATCTTCTGGAGTTTTTTTCTACCGACTACTTCTCCTGTCCCTTTTAACAGGGAAAGCAGTTTAGCGTGTTCGTGAAGCATTACATTCCCTCCTGATCGTGAAGCAGTGATAAAATCCGGCGTTTTTCTTCTCCGTATTCCTTCTGATCAAGCAGCAGGTCTTCCGGAAAGTATAATTTGTGGTCGGTGCGTTTTTTCCCCGATATAGCTTCGACAACGTCCGATTCCCGGGAAAGCTCCCGGAGTGATCCGTCCGGCATGAGCAGGTGGATCGGCATGCGCTCGTCTTTTTCTCCCGGCCGGTAAAAATCATACGGAAGATCCGAGGACGAATCGATCACAAGATAATAGTCCGGGTCAATGCCTGCTGCTGTAAACAGGCGCTGCAGTTCCGGCCATATTAACATCTGCTTGCTCGGATCGCACTCGACATACTTAAACAGCCTGCGGTCCATAAAACGGCGGCAGAGGTCCCTCAGGATGGCGTCTTCCTCCTGCTCCCATGCCTGAAAATAGTAAAAAATGATCGATTCGTCCAGACGTATGTATTCTTCGAGTGTCATCGTCGATTCAAATAAAGAAAGGAAATGCTTCGGCGTCTGCTGAAAATCGTATCCTTCTGCAAGCAGTTTTTTGGCGCGGTGGAGAATTTTACTCAGAATAACTTCTGCACTTCTCGTTACAGGGTGAAAATATACCTGCCAGTACATCTGGTAGCGGCTCATAATATAATCTTCCACCGCATGCATCCCGCTGTGTTTAAAGACAGCCTGGTCTTCCATCGGACGCATCACCCGGAGAATACGTTCCATATCAAACTGGCCGTAGCTGACTCCGGTATAAAAGGCGTCCCGGAGAAGGTAATCCATCCTGTCAGCGTCGATCTGACTTGAAATAAGGCTGACGATCAGCTTATTTTCATACGTTTTGGCGATCACATCGGCTACGTGTTCAGGGAAGTTCCCTCCCATCCGCGAAAGTACTTCGTTAATCTCCGTATCGCCGAGAATAATGCGGCGCGTCCATTCTTCATGATCGGTATCAAATACTTTTTCGAACGAATGGGAAAACGGGCCGTGCCCCACATCGTGAAGCAGAGCAGCTGCGAGACAGATCAGCCGCTCATCTGTTTCCCACGTCATTTTTTTCTCCAGGTTTTCCACCATCCGGCGCATAATTTCGTATACACCGAGGGAATGGTTGAACCGGGTATGTTCTGCTCCGTGGAACGTCAGGTACGTCGTGCCGAGCTGACGAATTCTCCGCAGCCGCTGGAACTCCCGTGTCCCGATCAGATCCCAGATCAGCTGGTCACGGACGTGTATGTACCGGTGTACCGGATCTTTAAATACCTTTTCTTCCTCCAGCTGTCCATCTGGTCTGTTCATCCTTGTTATCCCCTTCCGCTGCTTTTTTTCTCTTTCCCTTTCACCGTACTGTTCAGACATTGTTTATTTTACCTTTCCTGTCTGAACGGGGCAATGAGTTTTTCTCTTATGTTCTGTGATATAATCTACAGCGGATATCAGCTGACGAAGGAGCAGAAACTATGTATGAACTACCTGAAGTAATGAAGCAGAATACGTGGTACGTAATGGACCAGTCGGTAACAGGAATTGCATTGAATCCGATGGCTTCTTTTGCGATGGACGATACGCTCTGCGAAAAAATAGCCGGTATGCCGGATACAGGCATTGCAAGAAGCTGGGTGCATGATAAAACAGTCGTCTTAGGCATTCAGGACAGCCGCCTCCCTTCGATGAAAGAAGGCAGGGCTTTTTTGGAAAAGGAAGGGTACCGGGTCATCGTCCGGAATTCCGGAGGTCTTGCCGTCGTGCTTGACCCTCACGTCTACAATCTTTCCCTGCTTTTTCCGGAATCGAAAGCTCTTACAATCGACAAAGGCTACGAGGCGATGACAGCTTTCACGAGAGAGCTGCTTCCGGAACTCGGAGAGAAAATACAGGACGGGGAAATTGCTGTTTCCTACTGTCCGGGACGGTACGACCTGAGCGTGGACGGCAGAAAATTCGCCGGCATTTCCCAGCGCCGGATCCGGGGCGGAATTGCGGTGCAGATTTATCTTGCCGTGCAGAAAAGCGGGGCAGAACGGGCCGAACTGATCCGCCGATTTTACGAAAAGGCTGCGCAGGGAGGTCCTGTGAAGTATCATTTTCCCCAAATAGAGCCGGAATCGATGGCCTCGCTCTCAGAAATTCTGGGATGGGAGCTCACTAACGATGAGCTGACGCGGAGGCTTCTGCTTGCGCTGAAGAAACAGAGCGGACGCCTTTCCTCCCTGAAGCTTTCTGCAGAGGAGCAGGAGCGCTTTGAATACCATCTGGAGCGGATGGAAAAGCGGAACGAACGTCTCTACTGATTG
>REBZ01000135.1 GCA_007692495.1 Alkalicoccus sp. | reverse complement strand
ACTTCCTGCAGTACTTCTTCTGCTTCCTCATTGTAACCATCCACCATATCCTGAACGTCCTGATTCACTTCTGTCAGTTCATCCGTTTCCTGCAGGTAATAGTCGTTGAATGTCACTTCTTCCCCGTCAAATTCCAGGTTAAAGTGGCCTACGAAAAGAGAGTCAGCACCTGCCTGGACAACCGGCGTGCCGTTTACCATCTGTTCTTCAAACAGGCGGGTGTGGGAGTGGCCGCCGATAATTACGTCAAAGAAATCCACGTTTTCTGCCAGATGCTGATCGGCACTGTTTCCGATGTGAGTCAGGGCAATGAGGATATCGGTTTCTTCCTCAAGGTATTCATACTTCTCTGCTGTTTCCACATAATCATGGAAATTCAGCCCTTCAATTCCGGATGGACGGGTGGACGGCGGGGCCTGTGTTAAACCAAAGATCCCGACTTCGACGCCGTCAATTTCATAAATTTCGTACGGCTGGGGCTGGCTGATAGGAATAGACGAATCCTCTACTTCCATGTTCGCACTCAGCCAGTCAAACTCAGCCTGTTCTTCACGTTCCGCAAAAGCTTCCTGGCCGTAATCAAATTCGTGGTTGCCGATCGCCATCGCGTCGAGATTCATCGCGTTTAAAAGTTCCACCATCGGCTCGCCGTCCTGCAGATCCACGACGGCGTTACCACTGAAAATATCTCCGCCATCCAAGTATAAGTGATTTTCTGCTTGTTCTGCCTCTTCATCAATAAAAGCGGATATTTTTCCTAAAGGATCGATCTTGCCGTGAATGTCATTCGTATGGAATATGTCGAGCACGAAAGGCTCTCCGTCCTCACCGTAATCAAAATCAAAGCTTTCTCCATTAACCGTGATCGATCCGGAAAGTCCTTCCAGGTCGTCCTCTGCGTGTGTAACCGTTACTTGAGAACGGTCGTCATTATGTACTTCGTAATCCGTGAACTCCGGTTCAATGACCTCTTCCCCTGTGGAAACTGCAACGTCAAGCGTGCGGTTCACATCCAGTCCCTGCGGATATGTCCGGTCAAAGTCGATTGTAAAGCTCGTGGAGTCCACGTCGATAAACCCTTCTACGTCAAGCTTCGGTCCATTGGCATTTCCGCTGTTTCCGGGTGCTGCCGCTGCGGTGGATGCCCCCGCGAAAAGTACCGCTGCTAAAACTCCTGCAGATATAGACTTGGATTTTATCATTCCTGCTCTCATATTATCTCCTCCTGATGTTTATATATGGAAAGCATTTTCTCTATAAAGTCTATAGAAGTACAGGGTCAAAAGATAGATATTTGAACATAAACACGTAATATGTGTGAATTTTCTGCTATTATTTCACAATTTTAGAGCTACTATCTTATGTCTTTTCTCCAATAAATTTTTAGTAATTAGAAATTAAATAGATTGCTGTTTATCTGTTTAAAATTACAATGATTTTACTTTTATATGTAAGTGGCCAGCAATTTAAAAGCCCTGGCAGACTGTGGTAGGTCTGCCAGGGCTTTGGTTCCAGTTTGTGAAACAAATGTCTGAAAGGAACTCTTAATTTTTTGTCCTTAGTTAGATGCGGGGGTCCGTGTAAGGGGGCACGGTTTGATTGGCAGTCTCTTCCTCCTCGTTTGTTTCAGAAGAAGTGCTGCTTTCTACTTTTGCTGCCTCCTTTACTCCTTGTAGTTCCTCTTTTGCTTCCTCTCCGGTTGTATTTTTCATTTCTTTTAATTCTTCCCCGGCATCTTTAGCTGTAGAAACAACGTCTTCCACCTGGTCTTTTACTTGCTGCGTCTGATTTATCAGGTCTTTCCCTTGATTTTCGTAAATCTTCTGCAGATCAGAAGCGCCAGTTTTTACAAGCTCTACTACCCGCTGAAACCCGGCTTTTAATTCTTCTTTATCAATCTGCTCATTTGCTTCCTGTGCTTTTTCCTTAAACCCCTGCGTCCCGCTTGAGCTGCTTTGACCCGAACGTTTTGCCAGCCAGAAGATAATTCCCCCCAGCGCTAATACGAGCAGGGTTATCGGGGTAATTATTTTACTCTTCGATGTTCCTGTATTTCTGTAATTTGTACTCATTCTGTCTCCTCCTCATTTAAATTTTGTAGAAAGCTGCATTAAGGTGATGCCGCTTTCCCGATTGGCTTCTTACTTCTGTTTATTTACCGTTCACGAAAGAACTAAAACCTTTTCTTTGTTTATACACCATTATGGCTGGTAATAACATTGCCCCCCAATGAAAATTGTACATCCCTGCTGCATCCGGTATAAAAACCTTTTCTAATTAAGTTTGCGGTGCTGAAGCCACAGTTAGAAGATGCAGCTACTTCATTAAGCTTCTGGTCTCTCGTGAAATAAGATAATAATCAAAGGTGCTTCAGGGAATCTGCTGTGATTACTGCTCTCTTAACTCTTCCTAATTTATTCAAAAATCGAATACGCAATCGTGAGAGCAAAACCGATCAGGATGAGGCCGAGACTGCGTTCGATCGTCCGGCTGTATTTCATGTAGATTGTCCGGCACGTTTTCTCGGAAATACCCACGGCAAACAGCGTATAAAAACCGGCTACGAGTATTAAAATAATGCCGCCGTACATCCAGTTGATAAGCATCGGTACGTTACCCTCTACGAGCTGGGAAAACACACTGAGTAAAAACAGTATTGAATTCGGGTTGAAAAAATTACAGTTAAACCCTTTGTAAAAACTCGTTTTCGCGTGCAGAGGGCCTGAGGAGGGTGCGGAAAGCTTATTTTCCGCTCCTGAAGCACTCGTCATCGCTTTATATCCTAAATAGATTAAATAGGAGGAGCCCGCCGCCCGGATGATATCCAATAGAAACGGCAGTTTTTGAATAACAATGCTGAACCCGAGAATAATGACCGTAATTTGCAGAAAGACCGCCGCGGACACCCCGAGCGCAGTAAAGATGCCATGCCTTCTACCGTACTGCAGACTGTTTTTAACGAGCAGAACAAAATCCGGGCCCGGCAGAAAAGCTGCCACGAGTCCGATAATAACCGCGTCGAGTACAAACATTATCTTTCCTCCTTCCTTTGCTTTTTTTGTCATAAAATGACTATAATAAAAGCAGATAAACAAGTAAAACTCATGTTTTTCATGTTTTAAATAAGTAATACTTATGAAAGGAAGGGATGTCTGTGCACGCCTCCCAGCTGGAAGTTTTTCTCCGCACCGTGGAACTCGGCAGTTTAACCAAAGCAGCGGAAAAGCTGAATTATACACAGTCGGGCATCAGCCACACGATTAAGACGCTGGAAAAACAGTACGAAACAGCTCTGTTGATCAGGAACCGCTCCGGCGTGCGCCTTACGTCTGCTGGGCAGGAGCTGCTGCCGTATATGGAGGCCGCCTTTACAAGCCACCGCCTCCTTACGGAAAAAGTACAGGAAATGAACCGAATGGAGTCCGGGCTCATCCGTGTCGGAACATTTACGAGCGTGTCATCTCAGTGGCTCCCGGGAATCATCCAGAAATTTAAAGCTGACTATCCAAAAGTGCATTTTGAGCTTCTTCACGGCAATAATGAAGAAATCGAGCACGGGATTACCACCGGACGGCTCGACTGCGGCTTTATTAAACTGCCGGCAGCGGAAAACCTTCAGACAGCTTTTCTAAGAAGAGACCCTATGGTCGTCGTCCTCCCGGAAAACCACCCATTTGCAGGGCAGGCAGATTTTCCTGTGGAAGCGCTCGATCAGTTTCCGTACATTGAAATTGACGAAGGCATTGAAAACGAAATTACCCGTGTATTTACAGACCACCATATCCGGCCGGACGTGCACTACACGCAGAAAGACGACTACGCGGTCATTGCCATGGTCGAAAAAGCACTCGGCATCACGCTTCTTCCAGAGCTCGTACTAAAAGATACTAATCGAAACGTCGTATGCAGGGAGCTCACCGTCCCTTCGTACCGCGATATAGGCATTGCTTCCCCGAAGGAGACTCCCGCTTCCGGACTGACCGAGGTATTTCTCCGCTGTGCACAGGAGTGGATTGAACAGGAATATGGGATGGAATATTTTTAAACAGAAAAAAGCTCTGAACCGATGGATCACATGCGGCGCAAGGCTTCTGTCGTTTAAAGATGGGTTTTATGCTTCCATTTAATAAATCATTTTTCGTTACAGAGTACTGGAAAAGCGGCACATTCTTGAGGTTTCAATCATCTTTTATCGAGGATAAGTATAAAAATCCCAGAAAAGAAGAGAGGTAGAAGGAATGAAAAAGCAGGTGTTATTTATTCACAGCGCAGGCCCTCAGAGACTACAGGAAGGAAACACCGGCCTGCAGGCGTATTTAAAAGAAGCGCTCGGGAAGGAATTTTATTTTTCAGCTCCAAAAATGCCTGAACCGGAAGACCCTGAGTATTCCCGATGGAAAGATCGGCTCGATAAAGAGTTTGCCGCCATGAACGACGAGGAAGTCATTCTTATCGGCCATTCGCTCGGAGGCTCTGTCCTGCTGAAGTACCTTTCCGAAGAAACTGCTTTTCCGCCGGTAACCGGCCTGTTTATTGTGGCTTCTCCATTCTGGGGAAAAGATACCGGATGGGATTCGGAAGTTTTCCTTCTTATGGAAAATTCCACCTCCCTCCTTCCGGAGATAGCCGACTTTTTATTTTCGGCAGCCGGAACGACCCTGTAGTCCCCTCCTCCCACCTTACACGCTACAAACAAAAGCTCCCAGCAGCGGAACTCAGCCTGCTCGTCAGCAGCGGTCACCTTTTTCAAGACGGGCTTCATAAACTTGTGGAAGAAATAGAGAAACTATAGAGCGCCGGTGCTCCCTGATTAACTCTCCCCTTTTCGGCTGTACATTTCGTAAGCAATATACCCTCCGAGTAAACCGATCCCGGCGCCGAAACCGATGTTTGACAGGAAGAATCCAGGAAAAAATACACCAATAAATATAGATACAGTAACACCGGCTATCATACCGAGAGGGATTAAGCTGTCCAGCATCGTTTGAGCTTCTTTTGTTTTTTTCCTTCCGAGTGCGCCTTGGGCAGCCTTCTTCTTCATTCGAACAACGACAAAAACGGAAATTATTCCCATGAGGACAAGCGGCAGCAGCGTCCCTATGATTTCTAAAATGGAGCTCATCATAGAATGACCTTCTTTCGTTTTATAACGGTTTTATTTTCCTATCTCAGGGTTTTAGGATATATCTTTCTAAATTGGTCTATGCTGTTTATGGAAAATCCAAAGAAAAATAACCCCTACTAATGCTCCAGCTATGTGAGAATAATGACCTACTGATGGCAGCCATCCAAAGATAATGGCACCTACTGAAATAATTAATAAAACAACAGGAAGCACAACATTCGGGATATTAAATGGCAGCTCTTTTTTTGTAGGAAAAGCAAAATGGTAATAAAAAAGTAAGGCTGCAGCTCCAGCACTAAATCCGATTCCTGCAGTTTCTCTTAATAGCATCGTTATGCCCCCAGCCAAGATGCCGCTCAGGACCAGAACAATGTATCTCTTTGAACCAATCAGCCTTTCTACCCAAATACCTATCCATAAAAGTAAACCCATATTTACGATGATATGATTCCAATCCACATGAACAAAACCATAGGACAATATGGCGTACCATCTTTGGGGTAATGCTTCATAATCGAAAGCTAGAAATCTTATATTTTCAGGATCTGTTCCCCTTGCCACAAAAAATACTATTACACAGATTACAAAAATTAGTATACTAATTGGATTTTTCTTTATATTTATCATTTCTAACATAAAATTTATACCTCCTGTTCTTTTTAATCTCCGTTTATTTGCGAGTGTCAGGCACTGTTTCCACGCTTCGCAAGTATTGGATCCTTGGACTTCAAACTGTAAGCAAAAGGAGTAACCACAAAACCAATCGTTATAATTACTGCATACAAAGCTAAGGAGCTGACGATTGATAAATCGATAAAAAGATTTATTATAAGTGGTGATACAGCAGCCAGAAGGATCACGGAAAGGTGCTTTTTGTGCGTGTTTATATACTGCTTTTCCCTGCAGTATGGACAATATGTATATTCGTAAAAAAACCGCTGGGCGCGCAATGACTGGGTCCATGTTAACTGCCCACTGCAGGCTTCACATGTTGGTAATGTAGGTTTCACGAGCAACCGCCTCCTAAAACAAACTAAAAATGATATGTGTTGATGATCGGAAGAAACTCCGTTCCGACCCGGCAGGCTTGGCGCGAAGAAAAAAGAGCCGCAGGCCCCCCTCCTATCAAAATGGAGCTTTAACAGAGCCAAAAATTAAGTCCACTATTCATACAGCCCTATCGTATCACACGTTTTCCCGACTGGAATTAAATTCCCTGTTCCTTTACATTTTTAATTGCCCTGGCATACAGTATTGTCCGTGCTGTACCAGTTTTTCTACCGGCATTATCAAAGTAAATTTTTTTCACTTTTCAGCATCCCTCGTTCAGGTGTGTCCCGAATCCTGCGACAGGAAACTTGCAATAATCTATCTCGAATAAAGCGCCTTAAAATTAACACACCAGAAAGGCTCCGCACCTGCAGATCGCCTGCGGTACAGAGCTTATGTCGTCCGGTCTGCTTCTTTTTCAAAAATCTGTTCCAATAAATCAGCAGCAGTATGAACAGAAAATTTTTATTGCTGCTTAATCCTGATCAATAACTTCCACCATGTCTTCCTCGGTTCCTTCCGTAAGCTCCATGTCATCCGGTACTTCGAATAATGATTCATCGAACTCCGGATTGATTTCATAGTCGAGCACTTCCTCGCTCAAATCCGTATACACTTCATCCGAAGCGTTCTCTCCTTCGATTTCTACTTCCATGTCTTCATCCATATCAAGACGCACCTGCATATAGTTTTCCCCATCAAACCAGCGGTTCTCTGTCGTTTCTCCGCCGACTTCCAAAGCGTGAGTACTGTAGTCGTTTATTTCTTCTTCTCCTTCATAATAAAGGTCTGCTTCCTCCAGCATAGTTTCGTACTGGCCGGCTTCCATGCGGAACCAGAGAGTGTCTTCTGTCGGCGGAGCCGGTGTCTCGTAGCGTACCGCTTCGTCGTCCCCTTCTCTGTAGATGATCGAATAATCCGGATCATCGACGTCTGTGAAAGTATGCAGCGGTTCCTCTGCTTCCCCCCCCTCTTGTACCGAGTGGATATATATATATCCATCCTCTATAAAAATGGACTGCTTCTCCACCATCGAAGAATCATCGGAGTAATCAACAGCAGCTTCCCGGTAGACGCTGTCCATTCCTTCAAGTGTCGCCACGGCTTCTTCAAGAACTTCCACCGCTTCTTCGTCCTGCTCGGGGCTTTCGTCGTTGTTTTCTTCTGCCTCCGCATTGTTTTCTTCGGTATTTGTTTCTTCATTTCCGGTGTTTTCCGCCTCATCATTTCCACAGCCTGCGAGCAGAAGAGCTCCTGCACAGCTGAGTATGTAGTACTTTTTCATTATAAACGCTTCCCTTCGTATGTAAAAAATAATACCTACTCTTAAAGAACTACCCTGGATGAATGAATTGGAAACTATATGTACATTAATTGGTTTCTTATAGGTATATTTACTATACTCACTCTTCGATGTCCAGTTATTGAAACAGTGACGGTATCTGCTTAATCACTCGTCTCTTCTTTCTTCCACTGCACGTAGTTATACAGAAGCTGAATGATGAAACTCGCAAATAGAAGAATTCCCAGCGCAATGTAGAGCTGCTCTGTCCAATCGGTGATTATGTACAGAAGAATGAGGACGATAAGCGTAAAAGGCAGACTTATCCACGTCCGGATCAGTTTTCTCCGGTAGCTCAGCTTAAAATAATTAAACACCACCCCTTTATCCTTTTTTGTTTTGTTCCGATACACTGCCGCCAAAACAATCAGCAGAAGTGAAATGATGAGAAAGTTGATGATTAAAAGAGTTAAAACGTCCATTAAAAGAAAAGCTCCTTTCTTAATCATTCTTTTTATCCGCTTCTTCCACTCTTTCCTTTTTCATAAACCTGAAGGCATACTACCCTTCCAATTAATTGAAATAAGCTGTTTACTAGCGTATACTTTTCTGTAAGTTACAGGCCAACAAAAATTCCTCATAATGAAAACGAGGATAATCCAGGGAGAGATTATTATCAAATACATATTAACTGCGGCAGGCAGTTTGCTTCTGCTCGCCGGATGCGGCGACACGCCGGAAGATGAAATTCAGGAACTTGGCAGCGAATACGGACTCGATGTCCACGTTTTAGAAGAAACCGATATGGAAAGCGGAGAAATGGCAGAGCTTGATGAGGAAGGAGCAGAAAAATTGTTTCAGTACATCAGTGAAGCTCTTAATGATGGTACAGCTGAAGGTTACAGCGATGTTCCTTTAACACCGGAGCTGGAAGAGCCGGTGGAGGACCCGGGTACCGGCGGCACTCATTCAGTTTCTTTGGAAGGAGTTCCCTCTGGAGAATACGCTGATTTTAACCGTGTTGTTTCTTTTAGCTATGAACTCGAGCAGGGTGCGGAGGAAATTGCGCCTGATACGATCGGTATGGAGCAGCTCGGAACTTTTTCAGCCGGTATGCCCGGATTTGAATGGGACAATATTCATACGAGTGCCCATTACGAGGAAGAAACCGGGGAAGTGGAGTTTTACACATCGGGCCAGTGGGAAATTAATTTTCTCTATAAAGGAGAGGAAGTGGATTTCTCTGTAACAGACGACTGGTTTGTCCCGCTCGATCCAGAGGAAATTCTTGAGGACGTGCCTGTCGTATGGTAACAGTAGAGCAGCTGCTGGAGCTTGCCGGAAGCAGCTGCCTCCACCTGCTTACTGCGGGTTTCCTTTTAGGGAGCTTACCCTTCCTTCTCGTTTATGTGTTAATCAACAAAACATCCGGCATAAAAAAGATATGCCGACGGTTATCGCGGGTGGAATCATTCTCGTCCCGCTCACCTTGTTTTCTCTATTTTATATAGACCGCCCGCCATATGTTCTTCTCGTCTGCGGGTGGACGCTTCTCTCAGCTGTCGCCTGGAATTACAGAAAAAACTCCGTACCCAATCAGCGCAGCTTCCCGTAACAAACAGCTTCCTGTTGTTTAAGACGGCAGGATAAAGAAAACATGCTTTGAAAAGATTACCCGCCCTTTTTCTACTTCTTTTTATTCTGCCACTGACCGTAGTGTCCGCTTCCTATCTCCGGTCGTCTATGCCTATGAAGGAAAAAATGGTGTTTTGGAAATCTAGCGGAGAATAAGTGGTGCAACTGAAACTATTCTTATTAATGAGAAAGAATCTTCCTTCGAACTTGGGTCGATTCTCCTGATCAATGAAATCCAATCCCAGCAGAACCTTCTTTTTCAGAGTACCCTTATCTTTCAGCTGCTTGCACTGCTTCTTAATTAGTTCATCTCTGTTGATCTTGATTCTGCTTCTTCTTACGTATTTTTATGTGCAATCCGCAGAAAGTATTGCCGGCTTTCTCGAACAGCTGAAAACGAAGCCCGCATAAACAAAATGACCTTTTTAGAGATAGGCATACAGCTCCTGCCTTACCGCCAGCTGTTTTGTTCCCTCCCGCTGAAAATGAACTTTTATAGCAGGCTGTTTTTTTTACATTAACAGAAAATTCAGATTATAATAAAAGTATCACTCAATGAGGGAGGGATAATGATGAGTCTTCAAGGTAAAGGTGCCGTCATTACGGGTGGCGCCGGAGGGATTGGGCTGGCTGCAGCGCAGGCTTTTTTAGAGGAAGGAGCATCTGTTGTCATTGTCGATTTAAAGGAGGAAGCCGTCAATGAGGGTGTCGAAAAGTTAAAAAAACACGGCACCTGTTATGGTATTGCCGCAGATGTCTCTTCAGAAGATGATGTGAAAAAATTTGTGGAATTTGCAGAGAATAAACTCGGAAAGATCGACGTGTTTGTAAACAACGCCGGTATTGAAGGAAAGTATCAGATGATCACAGAAACAGACGTGTCCAACTTTGAGGCAGTGACCAGCGTCAACGTAAAAGGGGTACTGTTAGGAATGAAGCATGTCATTCCAATGATGGCGAAAAACAAAAGCGGATCGATCATTAACACAGCTTCTGTCGGCGGTTTGATCGGTTCCCCTGGAATGGCCTCCTATATTGCTTCCAAGCATGCGGTAATCGGGCTGACACGGACGGCGGCCCTGGAAACGGCTGACCACGGCATACGGGTCAACTCTGTTTGTCCGGCGCCGGTTAATACCCGGATGATGCGGGCGATTGAATCAGGCATTAACCCTGCCGATCCGGAAGGCGTTCATGAAGGTTTTGCGGCAGCCGTTCCGATGAAAAGGTACGCGGAAGCACAGGAAATTGCCCAGGTCATGCTGTTTTTAGCCTCTGACAAAGCTTCTTATATCACCGGCAGCCAGTACACTGTAGACGGCGGCATGAACCCGAACTAACCGGCGCAGCAGAAATGTCTCATAAAAGAAGAAGAATGCATTTTTTAACTGCAAAGGCTGTGCCTGTTTTTAAAGGTTCAGCCTTTTTACGTTGCGCATTTTTGCTGGTTTACAGCTTTTATTCAGACCGCCGTCCTGATCCGCTCCCCTACTTTTCTGGCTGTCATTTTCTTTTTTCATATTACAATCGTTAAATACTTTGTGTATTTATAAAGAACCGTGATGAAGAAAGTAAAATTGTAAAATAAAGCAATTTTATAAGGACTTTCACTCGCATTCGCATTATACTATTATTAACAAATTGTACTTTTAAGGAGGTTTCATCATGGTACTCAAAACGAGCAATGAAAAGAAAATTTCCCGTACAAAAAAGAAAATCAACCAGCTTTACGCAGCGTTTGATCAGGAGAGTGAAATCGAAATGTCCGCATGGCAGCAGGTAAAAGAAGCAGAATCAGGGATAACATCCTATTCATCCAAAAGAGCGGTTAAACGAAACACTTATAGAATGAAAAAAGGCAACGAGCAGCGGCTTCAGGCCGCGCAGACAAAAGGCAGGCTTTCCCGTCACATTATGCGGGTGCAGAATAAACTGGATAAATACGAAGAGAAAATTAAAAAAACGCAGGAGGATAAGAAAGAAAAAACGCAGAAAGACCGGGAATACGTGACTCAAAAGAAAGGAACAAGATCTGTGAAGGTTCAGGGCAAACCGTCCTGAACCTTTTTTTAATGGGAGATACGGGGTGCATGCATCTGAAGAGGAGGGTTGGCACAGCAATTCTTCCAAACGGCAGCGGAATTCTACCAATTTTTTTCGGAATAGTTCCAACCCACGTATGGAATTCTACCAACCGCCACTTTAATTCTGCCAATAAAGGATAATACCACCAACCATTCGCACAATTCTACCAGTTTCCCCTATATTTCTACCAGTTTTGTGATTTTCCGCAGACGTAATCATTTATGATTCGCGGCATTAAAAAAAGCGGTCCGAAGTGCATCGGACCGCTCCTTCATTTATTCCGTTTCAAATCCGGGCTGGACGATAACAAATCCGTCCCCTGAAAATTTCATTTGAATGGACTCTCCGCTTCCTTTCCCGAGAAAGGTGCGGTAATTGATGTCCGTATGGAATTCCGGTGTCAATCCGCCCGACCAGGCAACGGTCGCTGATGGATCGGTGAACACCGGCTGGTCACTGCTTACAGGAAGCGTCAGCGGCTCAAAGTACGTCGTTACTGCGATTTTCCCTTCGCCCTGCAGCGTAATGTTAAACAGACCTCCCGCCATCATCCCCGCAGCTTTACGCATAAATTGAATGTCCCATTCGATCGATGGTTCAAACGCGAGCAGGTCATTGCCATTCACTGTAAGCTGCCGATTCCCTAGATCGAGTATCGTTACGCGCTTCCCCTGATCCGCGAGAAATAAGCGGCCCCGGCCGGAAGCTTTCATCAGTTCGCCGCCTTCATCAGTAAATGTTTTTTTAACCGCTCTCTCCACTCCGTGCTCCAAAGCGCGTTCGCGTTCAAATTTAATATCTCCCGTGTAGCCTATCATCGTTCCCATTTTTGCCCATACGTCGGCTGTCAGATCGACTTCCAGAATACGTTCTGACTGCAGGCCGAATACCTCCGATGGGCTTTCGCGGCGCTCGGTCTTTTCCATAAATTCCTGAATCGAATAACTGCTCATAGTGCTTCATCCTCTCCAATGCTTTATCATGTGCTCTGTCTGCTTTCACCGTTTTTTCTCTGAACGACATATGTTCCTGCAAGCAGATCATGCAGGCCGGTGCTCTTTTTTAAAACGGCAATCATAATATATCCTAGTCCGAACAGCGTGTACGATACGATTTCGCCTAAAAATCTGACGATGGATCGGATAAGTGAAATACGATTTCCTGCGTGATTAATTATTTTGATATTCAAAATGTATTTTCCCGGAGTGCCCTGCATAGGTGTTACAGGAAAAATAATAAAATACAAAGCAAGTGCGGCCATGTAAAAACTGTAAACTTCCGGGACATTTTCTACAATAAATGTGCCTCCCACGTTATAAGCTATGGTCATAAATATAATGGAAATGGGCAAGTAGTCTATCATGAACGCTGCAAACCTTTTCTTGAACCCAATATATTTCCGGTCGTCCTCCACAGTACCTCCCTCCCGGCAGGTAAAATATGTACTTCCTTCTGCAATTGACTATAGTGGAATATTTGCAGTGGCAACTCGTTAAAGCATCCGGATAACTGCGAAAACAATCGCAAAAATAATCACGTAAAATGCTATCGTTCGTAACATCTACTATACCCCCTCTATCAATCGCATTTCCCTCTTTTACCCTCCTCAACCTTCTTTTTGAAATGCCTTTTCTTCTGTCTACTTACGGGTGGAAGCTTCAAAAGTGATAATCTCGTCTGCCTCTGCCGGATACTTTCCGTACTCGTAGTCGGCGGATACGGTAATATCCGTGTATCCTGTATGCTCAAGAAGCATACGAAACTCCTCCACGCCGAACCAGCGGACCGGGAACCGTTCCAGCTCCGACTGAATCAGTTTTCCGTGCCGCCATTTTTCATACCGGTTGTGTGAGACGGTATATTGATTAATATGGTCGACTTCGACGACACTGCTTTTCAGCGTAATAATATCGCCGGCAGTTGTTTCCCACGATTTCTCCACTGTTCTGCCCACGGTCGTACCGGCCTGCAGAAATATATCGATAATCAGTCGTCCCCCATCCGAAAGGTGACGGCGAAAATTTTTTAATGCCTGGACAGCTGTTTCTCTTTCGTAAAGCAGGAGAAATGTACCGGTCGGCACGATGATCGCTTCGTACATCTCCGGAGACGAAAACGACTCCATTTTCTCTTCCCAGAGTTTTGGGTGCAGTCCTTTTTCCTTACAGTGATGACGGCAGATGTTCAGCATTTCCTCTGATGCGTCAAACCCGCTCACAGCGATTCCTTTTTCAAGCAGCGGTACGAGCAGCCGCCCGGTGCCGACTCCCGGTTCCAGAACCTTTCCTCTGCAGGAGGCGAGCCTGTCTGTATAAAATTCCACGTCGCCAAACGAACGGCCGACAGGTTTATCGAGATCATATACTTCGGAAGAAAGCTGATTGTAATATCCAAGCATTGTTTTCGTCCCCTTTACTAATGTCCTTTATTTTAACCCTGCGGCTGCAGATCGAGCGATAAACGGATCATGTCCCGGCAGAGAATCCCGTTTTCTACAATCGGCTCCGGATAATGCTTCACAAAATAATCGCGGTCCACGCCGGCGATTCTGAATCCGCATTTCTGGTACAGCGCCAGCTGGCCGATACTGGAATTACCCGTACCGACTTCCAGCGTTTTAAATGCGGCTTTTTTTGCTTCGTTCACGGCGTGCAGGACAAGCGCTCTGCCGGTGCCCTGCCCTTGATACGCTTCCAGTACCGCAATGTTCACGAGTTCCACTGTCCCTGGCCTTGTCGGAAGCAGCACATACACTCCCGCCACTTCGCCGCTCTCCTGTGCTGTAAAGCACCGGCCTCTTTTAACATACTCTTCAACGATCTGCTTGGAAGGATCCGCAAGTAAAAGCAGGTTCATTGGTACGAGCTCCTCTTCAGTTAATTCTTTGATGTCCATAGCTTCCTCCTTTTTTATCCTTCGATGAGCGGATGGTACAATATTTCTTCCTCCCCGGTGTCTGCGATAATGACTCCGCCCGGATGGCCTTCTTCTGCCGCATACAATTCCGTCCCTTCCGGCAGGACGGAAGCTGTCCATTCCTCAAAATCCCCCGGATCATCTGACGTGTTCTCGATTTCCCCGAGAGGTTCGCCTTTTTCGTAGTCATCGATATCGTATTGCTCCAGCTCCATCGCGTTGGAGTACACGAGATTGTCATAGTAGAAAATGTCGGCTTCCGGACTGCTCTCGAGTATATCGGCGGGCTCCGGGTTGCCGGTCTCCTCCGGCGGCTCCGTGCCGGAGTTTGTCGGAGCACATGCTGTTAACAATACGCATAAACAGGCCGCTTGGATTATTTTCATAGTCAGCCCCTCCTCTTTCCCAGATTGTACCATTCTAAAATGCCCCTGGCATTGATTAAACAAAAAGCTGCTATTACCAAACATATCATGCATATTTTGACACGGGATTTGATTTTTTTAATGCATAGTTCAACAAATCAGCGTACATTAGTACGCAGCGGCAGATAATGCCTATATTCCCTGGATAAAGAAAAAGGAGTATCCCGGATGCACATTCTTGAGAGATTACAGCCATTCCTTATTTTATTCGCTGCCGGCACCGGCCTGCTTCTCGGGCAGTTCGCTTTTTTTGAACAGTATGCCGCATCTTTTATTCTGCCCTTTCTATTGTTCATGCTTTATGGACTTTTTTTAACCATTCCATTAAAAGGAATTAAAAAATCTTTTAAAAAAATAAATTTTTTAAGTACAAGTGTTATCATCAACTTTTTGTGGACCCCTTTATTAGCGTGGGGGCTCGGAGCCGTTTTTTTAGCAGACCACCCGGCCATCTGGCTCGGCTTCATTTTATTACTCGTAACGCCATGTACTGACTGGTATTTAATTTTCACTTCCACTGCTAAAGGGAATCTTCCTCTCTCCACGTCCATATTACCTGTCAATCTACTGTTACAGGTGTTGCTGCTTCCCGTCTATTTATTCCTTTTTACAGGAACGATGGGAACCTTTGAATTAACCACAATAATTGAAGTAGTATTATTTTTATTCATCCCGTTTATAGCAGCGAACCTGACACGCTATTTTTTGAAACGGAAGGAAAAAATATTGAGGAAGATACTTATCCCCTTTTTTGCTTCCTCCCAGATTCTATTTTTATGTGCAGCAATTACAGCAATGTTTGCTTCGCAGGGGGCCTACCTGCTGAACAACCTGGAAGTGATCCTTTTAATGATCATCCCGCTTCTGTTGTTTTTTGTTATTAATTTTCTACTCGCACAGACAGCAGGAAAAATGTTCAAGTTCAGTTATGAAGATACGGCAAGTTTAAACATGACTATTATTGCAAGAAACTCCCCCGTAGCTCTCGCGATAGTACTGGCCGCTTTTCCGGACCAGCCGCTGATCGCTCTTGCCCTGATTATCGGTCCATTAATCGAACTGCCCGTATTAGCAGTTATTGCCCACGTTCTATTGAAAATCAGAAAATAAACCGGAGGCAGTCCTGAAAACATACGCGGGACCGCCCTAAAGTTTAAAAGCCTGTCAGGCATCGCTCTGACAGGCTTAAGTCCGTTTGAAGCCGTGCTCCACTTCTTATGAGGCATTATTTAATTATTCTCTGCATGTCGACAGTGTCCCCCGTCTTAACGGAAATAACTTCTGTTTCCTTCAAGTCCTGGAACACTTCCGGTACTGAGGTGTGGGTAAATACAGTCCGCTTCGGTTTAATCAGCTGCAGCAGCTGTTTTGTCTCCGGGAGCGTGGGGTGTACGAAAAAGGGAACTTTTTCATAGGAGGTTTTTTCAAATACAGGAAGCTTTGGCCCGGTAGTAAAAATCGCGGCATCAAACGGCATTGCTTCTGCAAGTGTTCTTTCCTCGTATATACCGACCTGTTTCTCCTCCCGCAGCCATTCGGAAACGGAAGCGGCTGCTTTCCTCTTCATCCACATCTGCAGTTTTTCTGCTCCGTCATTTTTATACCAGCTGCGCCGTTTTTCCAGACTTTCGAGAGTATAGTCGTAAACAGCCGGATCAACTGCCGGATTCAGTCCTTCTTCGGCCAGCAGAAGAAGCAGCTCCTGCGTCTTTCCGGCGAGCGGTCCGTGGACGGCTCCTTTCTCCGTAACGTTTTTCATCCGTGTCAAAAATGCTTCTTCCGTTTCTTTCCGGCTTCTTTTTTCCGCACCGCCTGCCCCGTCCATCACTGCAAAATCAACCGCACCTTCCGGCGGAAAATCAAATGGATACAGACTGGAATGAAGCGTATAATCCCCGGAAAAATAAATCGTTTCCCCTTCATGATGAAACAAATACCAGCAGGCACCTTCTGTATGACCGGATCTTCCAAAGCTGAATTTGACTTCTCCCGCTTCCTGCCACCGCTTTATTTCCCCGGCAGCAAGCGGACGCTTTTCCATCGCTGCAGGTATTTTTTCTGTCTGTTCGAACGACGGCCCGGTAGCATAGACGGGCCCCGACCAGCCGAGATCCGCCAGACGCTCCAGCGCGCCGGTATGATCTTCGTGGCTGTGGGTAAGAAAAACGGCAGCAAGCCGGTGTTTATCCACCCTTTCCAGCTGTGGAAATCGTCTGGACGGATCCGTTTCTCCCTTCACAACTCCACAGTCGATCAGGATAGAAGTTTCCTTTACATTTAGTAAAAAACAGGAGCGGCCGTATTCACCGGCCCCTCCGAGAAATGTGACATTCATAAGCTGTCTGCTCCTTTACGTACGGTACCGCTGCGATTTTTCTTTCATTTTTTCCACGCCGATCAGTACGATCGTCGTCAGTCCAACGGTGACCAGCGCCATGGCCATCCCCTGGGCCACTGTCCCCTGCTCAAACTGGGAATATATGAACGTCGCCGAGGTGTGCATATTCGGCGGCCGGAGGATCAGGGACCCGACGAGCTCCCGCATCGAAATCGTAAACGACATGATCCAGCCTGCGAGTACTCCCGGCAGAATGAGCGGTACGAGTACGGTTCGTAATATATAAAACGGTCCTGCCCCGCTCGTTTTCGCTGCCTGAAACAGCGAATCTCCGAGTTGGCCGTAAATAGCCTTGATATTCTGCACGGTAAACGGTATATAAAGAACGACATACGTCGTAACGAGCATCATCCACGTGTTGTAGACAGGCGCCGGATTCCAGTAGGCGTTCCAGAATAAAATCAGGCCGACAACGACGACAATTCCGGGAACGGTGTTAGGCGCAATCGAAAGAAAGTCCATTCCTTTTTCGACTGTTCCGCGTTTTTTCATAATAATAATCGTTACCCATAAGCCTATTGCGGCGCTAATCGTAGCAGCAATTCCTGCCAGCCACACACTGTTCCAGAGGGCATCGAGCCCGCTTCCTGTAAACAGATCCTGTATGTGGCGGAGCGTCAGGTTATCGAGAGCCAGGCCGCTTCCCTGATTATCCATAAAGGCAGTGGAAGCAACGGAAAAATACGGCACACCGACAGCGAGTCCTAAAATGACTGCAAGATATACCCAGGCAAAAATCTGCTTTCTGCCGAGCGGCGTATAGGCACGCGTCTGACCTTTTCCGGAGACAACTTTCCCGTGGGTTCTCGCAGCAAACCACTGCTGAAAATACCAGACAGCCATACTGACACTCAAAAGCATCGTCGATAAAATCGCGGCTGTTCCGAAATCAATCGGCCATACGGAAGCATGCCGGTGAATTTCTGACGTAAGAACGTAAAAACCGATCCGGTTGCCGAGCGTGACCGGGGTCCCGAACTCCCCGATCGTTTTCACAAATACGAGCAGCGCTCCCATGCTGTAACCGGAAATAAACAGCGGCAGGACGATGCGGCGAAGCCGGTAAAGAAAACTTCCGCCATGAATCAGGCCGGCTTCCTCGAGCCTTCCGCCGATGTTTTCCAGATTGTTGCGCATAATCAAATAAATAAACGGAAACAAGTGAAAGCTCATCACAAGCACCATGCCGAAATACGTAAAGAAATACGGGGTGACAGGTGCAAGAAACGGAAACAGCTGCTCGGCATAGCCGTTGGACTGCATCGAAAGAATCCACCCCATCGCTCCTATATACGGGGGCGTCATGAATGGAATGATCAGCACAATATCAATCCAGCGGTGCCTTCCGAGCTCTGTTCTTGCCATAAAAAAGGCGAGCGGAGCGGCAATCAGAGAAGAGACGATCACGACACCGAAACCGAGCAGGAGAGAATTCAAAAGAATTTCCTGATACATTCCCTCCCCGAGAATCGAAAAGGCCCCGAATCCTTCAAACGTGCCTTCCGGTGTCAGCGCCCGCAGAATGACGAGCGAGAGCGGCATAAATACGAGCAGCGTGAGCACGGCAAGTGCCAGATACTTGCTCACGCGCTGCGTCCAGGATGCTTGTGCCATTTAACGGACGATCCCCTGAAACCGCTCCAAATATTCTTCCCCGTTTTCTTCGAGGTAGTCCCATTCAAAATCGAGCTGCTCGATCTCATCGATATCCGCCCGGTCCTCATGGACATCGATGTCTTCCCGGATCGGCATAAGATAAGCATCCGCTACAATTTCCTGGCCTTCATCCGACAATATATAGTCGATATACTGCTGCGCAGAATCCACGTTTTCCGCGCTTTCCATTATAAACGCCGGGCGCGGCGTCACCATCGTCCCGCTTTCCGGAAACACGATATCAACAGGTTCTCCGTCCTCCATGTTGTTATATACCATGTAGTCCACTCCTGCCATTACCATCTGATTGGAGCCGCCGATAACAGTCTGAAGTGCCGGGTTGTTGGCTCCCTCCATCTGCAGGCCGTTCGCTGCAAGCTCTTCAAACAACTCCCAGCCTTCCTCGCCTTCCTGGTTAATGTAGGCAGCGATAAAGTCCCGCGCCGTTCCCGATTCATACGGATCCGGGATCGCGATCTGGCCTGTGTACTGATCTTCGCTCAGGTCGCTCCAGTCCGACGGCACATCCTCCGTCAGCTCGGTATTGTAGCTGATGCCTAGTGCGGAGGCGCTGAAACCGTAGTAATGAAACTCTTCATCGTACCACCCGTCCCGCAGGGAATCCGCATATTCCGATTCGTACGGCATCGTCATGCCCCGCTCTTTAAAATCCATCGCCGGGGGCATCGAGGCCAGTACGACTATATCGGCAATCGGATTGTCCTCTTCCGCCTGAAGACGGCCGAGCACGTCACCGGTCGTTCCCTGGAACATATCGACGGAAACTCCTGTTTCTTCTTCAAACCCTTCTACGAGGGCTTCGGCCATTCCGCCGGGTCCTGACGTATAAATAGTCAGCTCCCCTGTTTCTTCATGGTCTGCTTCGGAGTTACTTTCTCCGGAAGCATCAGCGGATTCATTCGCTGCTTCCGTATTATCTGCTTCCCCGCTGTTTTCCTGCTGCTCGGATTCTGTCTGGGCACACGCTCCAAGTACGAGTATTCCTGTCGTTCCGGCGATAATACTAAGCTGTTTCTTCATGAGAAACTCCCCCTCTATGCTGAATAAGATGAATCGTATCGCGGATAGTTACTGATGCTTCCTGGCCGGGCACTGTTTTTTCATACGTATAGGCAAACAGTCTTTCATCACAGTCGTCCAGCTTCAGACTCACTTCGTAGCGCTCTCCAAGAAAGCTCACGGTTTCAATAATGCCGTTAATTCCTGTTTCCGACGGGCTGGTGTCGAGTACGACCTGCTCCGGCCGTATAATGGCGTGCACCCAGTCATGCGGCTCAAGCCCCTTGGTTTTGCTGCTGGAAAGCGGAATCTGCACGTCTGCGCTTACTTTAAGCATCGGCACATCCTCCACCTCTATCACGAGACCGTCAATCAATGTCCCTTTTCCGATAAAAGAAGCTGTAATATCATTATTTGGACGCTGATAAACCTCTTCCGGTGTTCCGGTCTGCTGCACTTCCCCGGCATTCATCACAACGATACGGTCTGACATTGCCATTGCCTCACTCTGATCGTGGGTGACATAAACAGCGGTCATGTCCAGCTTTTTTACGAGCGACTGAAGCAGAATACGCATCTCGTCACGAAGCGAGGCATCGAGGGCACTGAGTGGTTCGTCCATCAAAATAATTTCCGGGTCGGTTGCCACTGCCCTTGCAATCGCCACCCGCTGCTGCTGACCGCCGGAAAGCTGATGCGGATACCGGTTTTTATGATCTCCGAGCTGGACGTTGTTGAGTGCTTCCGTAACTTTATCCTGCACTTCCCGCTTTCTGCCGGTTGCCTTCAGCCCGTAGGCAACATTTTCAAACACGGTCATATGCGGCCAGAGGGCAAAATCCTGGAACACCATGCCGATTTTCCGCTTCTGCGGCGGCACGTTTATTTTTTTATCTTTATCAAACACTGGTTTTCCATCGAATAATACTGCTCCTTCAGCGGGATCTTCCAGTCCTGCGATCATCCGGAGCAGCGTTGTCTTGCCGCAGCCGGACGGACCGACGAGGCTGACAAATTCTCCTGATTGTATTGTCATGGATAATGGTTTCAACGCATGGAGCGTACCGAACCATTTTTCAAGCTGACGGAATTTAATATCCATTCTGTCCTCCCCTTTCCTCTACACTCCAAATACTAGCGGCTGAATGTTAAGGAAATTTAAAGACAGAATTAACATTCTTTCAATACTCACGTGCTATTCTCTATGCAGGTATAGATTTTTTCTATATATTCCGCTGAAAAACGGCTTCATTTATTAATAAAAGGGAGATGCTTTATGAATTGGAAACAGCTTGAAGTGTTCTATTATTTTTCACAGCTTAAAAACGTATCGAGAACGGCCGAAAAAATGGGGGTGAAGCAGCCGACTGTGACGTTTCACTTAAAACAGCTGGAGCAGTCCATCGGTACGCCTCTGTTTGAGAGAAAAGGAGAGCAGGTAACACTTACACCTGCCGGGACAGCACTCCGTCACTACAGCCGGGAAATCATGGCACTGTTTCAGGAAACAGAGCGGGTGATGAGAAGCTATCGGGACAAAAAAGGGGAACTTTTTCTCGGGGCAAGCTATATTCCGGCAAACTATGTTCTCCCGAAGATTCTGTATCAGTTTCAGCAGAAAACACCGGATGTGCAGCTGCGTATTTCTGTGCAGCCAACACCGAAAATAGCTGAAGATATTATTATGAAAAATCTCGATATCGGTATTGTATCCGAGCAGAACCTGTCCACTTCCAAACTTGTTGTGAAGCGTATTTGTCCGGATGATGTCGTTCTCGTCACACCGCCCGGCCACCCGCTGCTCATGACGGACTCTCTCGAGCAGGACATCTCTTCCTTCCCGCTGCTTCTGCATCAGAGCGGTTCCACACGGGATATAGTCAACGACTGGGCGGAAGAAGAGGAACTGGAACTTCATATTGCGATGGAGCTGACAAATGTGGAAGCAATCCGGTCACTCGTAAAGCTCGGCAGCGGGTGTGCAATTCTTTCTTCCAGAGCTGTGGCGGAAGACCTGGAAGCCGGAACGCTTGCGACACGCCCCCTTCCTTATAAAAACGCTTCCCGCTGGATCTCTCTTGTGTATCGGAAAAACCGCCCGGTAACTCCGATTATGGAATCTTTCTTTAAAGAACTTTACAGCGGAGTGAGTTTACAAAGCTGACAAGCACAGTAAAAAAGCTGGTGAAAAGGAGAAATACTGGATGAGGATTAATGACAGGTTTATAATGATTAATTTGCTTGGGAGACAGACTTATAATGATTAGACACCTCTCTATAAAGTGAATACACCCTCGTATAATGATTAAAAAACATACCTGGGAAGTGTTTTTCCTGATCCGTATCCCCCTGTCAGATGCTTACTGACAGGGGGATATCCACGTAAAGCAGAACTCGACCGGTCACCTCTGCCTGCCTTTTAGAAATTTAATAAGCTCTCCACAAATTTTACTCATCTCTCCCTTAACCGCCTGTTACACTGCTTTTTCACGGTGGAAAGTATAACACCTTCTTTTAAACGGCTGGAAGTTCTAAGACTATTGACCTCCTGCCGGGTGGGACAGTCTAATTACATAGGAAATTATATTGGCGAACTTTTGACAATCCCCCCCTTTTCTGATTAAATAAAGTAGAATATCGCCTTTTGCGGTATTGTTTTATTAATCTATTAAAAGGGGGAAATTGCATGAAAAAGGTTACTTCTTTATCAGCTCTCATTGTTTCCGGCGCGCTGCTTATGACAGCCTGCGGCGAAGATAATGCCGGCAATAACACAGTTGAGGAAAACAACGAAAACGTTTCCGGCAACGTCAATGAAGACACGGACACAGACAATGAAGTGAATAATGCAGATGAAAACGACGGCGAGGCTGCAGGGGATGCAGACGTCGGTAACATGCAGCTTGGAACTGGTTCTACAGGCGGTACTTACTACCCTCTTGGACAGGAAATTGCAACTACTCTTAACAATAACGTTGAAGGATACGATGATTTTGACATGAGTGCCGTTTCTTCCGGAGCATCTGTTGACAACATCGTCAGCATCTTCCAGGGAGAAATGGACATGGGTATGACGGTCCACCTTCCTGCACTTGATGCTCTTACAGGAGACGGTGACTTTGAAGGCGTAGAGATCGACAACTTCGGATTCATGGGCCACATCTATCCGGAAGTTATGCAGATTGTTACTCCGGAAGGCTCCGGTGTAGAATCGGTAGAGGATCTTGAAGGCGCTTCTATCGCTATCGGCCCTCCAGGAAGCGGAACGCAGGCTGCGGCCCGTTTGATCCTTGAAGCTTACGGTCTTGAAGAAGGCGACTATGATGAGTTCGAGGAAGATTTCGGTGATGCCCAGGGCCGTATTCAGGATGGACAGCTTGATGCTTCCTTTGGTCTTCTTGGACTTCCTGCAGGTGGAATTGAAGAGCTTGCTGCTTCTGCAGACGTTGACCTCGTGCCGCTTAGTGACGAAGCAGTTGATTACGTAGAAGAAAACAGCGGCTACGCTGAGTTTTCCATTCCAGCTGACTCCTACGACTTCCTTGATGAAGATGTTCAGGCAATCACGGCCTATGCCATTATGGTAGGTTCAACTGACACTATCGATGAGGATCTCGGTTATGAAATTACAAGAGCGATGTTCGAACACGCGGATGAAATTGCCCACCCTCAAGGGGAAAGCATGACCACCGAAGATGCACTGCTCGGGTCTGACGGCCTGCCAATGCACCCGGGTGCGGAGCGTTACTTCGAAGAGGAAGGTCTTTTAGACGAATAGCATAATCAGCGGGACCGGATCTTAGTATCCGGTCTCCTCTTTTCAAACTACAGACTGTGGGTGGTGAGCTCTGTCCTTCAGGACGGAACATCGACGAAAGCGCAGGAAATTTCTCCTACCCTTTCGTCGATCCAACCGCAGATTCTGCATTTTTATTAAGTGAGGTGACGTATATGACGGATCAGGACAGAAAAGAGGAATTCATGTCGGAGGAGGAAAAGAAAGACGTCCTCGCCAAATACGACAAAGAATCCTCTTTCAGACAATATCCCGGCAAATGGGCCTGGGTTATTACTTTTATCGCCGTCTCACTGACTGTATTCCACATCTGGAGAGCTTTCCCTCAGACCGGGGGCCCGCTTGTGTCCATTATGCAGGGGGCAGTCCACCTTGGTACGGCGATGGGGCTGATCTTCCTTCTTTATCCTTTGCACCGCGGGGGTATGCATAAAAAAGGCGTTCCCTGGTACGATGTGATCCTTGCCTTCCTGGCGATGGGATCCTGTTACTATATCCTGTTCCGCTATGACTGGATTACCGGTGCTGCCCGGATTGTCGGCTTCAGCACTATGGATATTATTGTTGCTACTATTGCGATCGTGCTGCTTTTGGAAGCTACACGACGTGCAGTAGGGCTGCCGATTGTTATTATTTCCGCACTCGCAATTTTATATGGCCTGTACGGTACGAACATACCTTACTTTGGTCACGGAGGCTTTGACTGGAGCGGTCTTTCCCGGCGTCTTTTTTATTCTTCCGACGCGATTTTCGGTACACCGATCCAAATATCCTCCACCTATATATACTTATTCCTGTTTTTCGGGGTCATGCTGACGAAAACCGGGGTCGGTCAGTACTTTAACGATCTCGCTTTCGGGCTGACCGGAAGATTTACAGGCGGAACAGCTAAAGCTGCCGTTGCGGCTTCTGCTATGCAGGGAACCGTTACAGGAAGCTCAGTAGCAAACACCGTAGCTTCCGGTTCCTTTACGATTCCAATGATGAAACGGGCCAGGTTCCGCCCCGAGTTTGCGGCGGCAGCGGAAGCCTCTGCTTCCACCGGTGGTCAGATTATGCCGCCGATCATGGGGGCTGCCGCGTTTATCATGGCGGAATACGTATCGACAGTATCATACAGTGATATTATCGTTATTGCCATCATCCCTGCCGTGCTTTATTTTTCCGGGGTGTTTATGGGTACCCACTTTGAAGCAAAGCGGTACGGTATCCACGGCCTTTCAAAAGAAGAGCTCCCGTCCCGAAAAGGACTGCTGAAAGGTTCGTATCTGCTCCTGCCGCTCGTTATTATTGTCACGATGCTTGTCAACGGATTTACACCGACGTATGCGGCTCTAACCGGTATTGGTGCAGCACTGGTTGTAAGTTACGTACGTAAGGAAAACCGCATGATGCCAAGAGATATACTGGACGCGCTGGAACAGGGGGCAAAAGTAGCCCTCCCGGTTATCGCAGCGTGTGCATCGGCCGGGATTATCGTGGGTACGGTTGTATTCACGGGACTCGGCGGACGAATTGCCGGCGGTCTGATCGCCATTGCCGGTGAAAATCTCTTCCTGCTTCTTTTCTTTACGATGATTGCGTGTATTCTTCTAGGTATGGGTCTTCCGACAACGGCTAACTACGTTGTTACAGCATCCATGGCCGCTCCGGCACTGATCAACTTCGGTGTTCCGGAAGTCGCTGCACACTTTTTCGTATTCTACTTTGGTATCGTTGCGGATATCACACCGCCGGTTTGTCTCGCGGCCTACGCCGGGGCCGGAATAGCCAAAGCGAACCCGATGAGGGCCGGGGTGAACGCCTTCAAGCTCGCAATTGCCGGATTTATCATACCGTACGTATTTGTCTATAATCCCCAGCTGCTGCTGGTGGATGCGACCTTCTGGAACGTCGTCCTGCTGCTCATCACCTCCCTGCTTGGAATGGCAGCGGTAAGTGCAGTAATGATGGGCTACTTCTTCAATACGTTCAAGATTTATGAACGGCTGCTGCTGCTCGCGGCCGGTATCATGCTGATATATCCAGGCAACATACTGATCGAGGGAAGCGGATTCGTCCTGCTCGTCCTCATCGCACTAGTACAGACATTACGCAAACGTAAGAGCAGCAAGTAAATAACTGTTTTGAAGGAGCCGGAAGCTGATTCCGGCTCCTTTTATTATGTTTTACTTTCTTCTGCGGATGGTTGTCTTATAGATCGTTGAAGTTGGTAGTATTTCCCGAAAAACTGGTAGAAAAACGGATACGGATGGTAGTATCCGGAGAAGTTTTCAGAAATACAGGGGAAGTTGATAGTATTCAGAGGCAGGGCTGGAACTATTCCGAGAAAAGTTGGTAGAATTCCGCATCCGTTTGGTAGAATTACCGGCACAGAGCCTCCACTCTTCTTTTCCTCCCCGCCCCTCGTAACAAAAAGCACCGGCGGTCTTTCCGCCGGTGCCTCTTTATTTATCATAAAATACATCAAATGTATCCCACAGTCCTTCGAGCTCCTCCAGCCGTTTTGTTACTTTTTCATGCTCGGAGCGGGTAAGCGCGGTAATCAGGGCGCTTGATACACTCATCGGTGCTGCAAATGAATCGATAAACGAGTTGATTTCCGTGGCTGCGATCATGTGCTTGTTTCCATACGGATACAATGGACTGAGCAGGTGGTCGGTCATAACGATCGTATGGGCCCCACGGGACCGAACGTATTTCATCACTTCCACGGTCCGTTTCGTATAGCGGGCAAATCCCAGACCGAGGACGACATCGTTTTCGGTAATGTCGAGCAGGTGCTCCGATACCCCGTCCGCCTCCTGGAGCAGTTCTGTATTCTGCAGCACAAGGTCAAGATAAAAGGCCAGATAGGAACCGATGCTTGCGGCGCTTCGGTAGGCTACGATATAAATCCGGTCAGCGCGCACGAGATCTTCGACGATGGATTCAAACGTTTCCGGCTGAATCTGGCCGAGTGTCGTCTGAAGATTATCCATATCGTCCTGAAGAACTTCTGTCAGCACCTGGTCGGAGCGTCCGCTTCCTTCTGTCGTCTTTTTAAGAACTTCCGCCGACGTCAGTTTACGCTGCAGCGCTTCCTGAAGATGACGCTGCAGATCCGGGTAACCTTTATAGCCGAGACCTGTTGCAAAGCGGATAACGGTTGCTCCTCCGACATCCACTTTCTTTGCCAGGCGCGAAGCTGTTAAAAAGGGGGCCGATTCCCTGTTGGCAATTAAATATTCCGCAATTTTTTTGTGGGATTTACTCAACGTTTCCTGCTGGCGGCTGATTTTCGCGAATACGTCATTTTCTTCGGGCATGCTTCCTCCCCCTTTCTTCTATTCCTATTCTAGCGGAAAAAAGAGCCGTGTGCTAACCCTTGAAGAACGCTTTATTTATGAAATTATCGATTCACTATTTAGCAAAAGTTAAAAATATTATCCATTTTTGACCAATTCTGAAGACTGTGTTTAAATGAGCGTATATCATATGAAAGGGGTGCTGCATATGGCACAGCCGAAATACATTATGAACATCGAGAAGGTCCCCCACCTTTCAGATGAGGAAAAAGCCAAACTTAAGCAGATTACAGAAAAGTTTGTTTTCCGCGTGAACGAATATTATCTTGGACTTATTGACTGGGGCGATCCTCAGGATCCGATCCGTAAGCTCGTCATCCCGAACGAAGGGGAGCTGGAGGAATACGGCCGCTGGGACGCTTCTGATGAAGATACGAACTACGTGGTACCGGGATGCCAGCATAAATACGACCAGACTGCACTTCTGATCGTGTCCGAAGTGTGCGGAGCCTACTGCCGCTACTGCTTCCGGAAGCGTCTCTTCCGTAACGACATCAAGGAAGCAATGTCGGACGTTTCGCCGGGTATCGAATACATCCGTAACCATCCGGAAATTACGAACGTCCTTTTAACAGGCGGGGATTCCCTTATTCTCGCCACGCGCAAGCTTCGGAAAATTATCGAGCAGCTGCGGGAAATTCCGCACGTAAAAATTATCCGTCTCGGTTCCAAAATGCCGGTATTTAATCCGATGCGTATTTACGAAGATGAGGACCTGCACGACCTGATCCGCGAATTTTCCACGCCGGAGCAGCGGATTTACGTCATGGCACATATTAACCATCCGCGTGAAATTACGCCGGAAGCGAAAAAAGGATTTGAATTTCTTCACAACGCAGGAGCAATTGTCGTCAACCAGACACCGGTGCTGCGGGGAATCAATGACGATCCGGACGTACTCGCCGAGCTTCTCGACAAGCTTTCCTGGGCGGGCGTTACGCCGTACTACTTCTTCATCAACCGGCCGGTCGCAGGAAACAACGATTTTGTTCTTTCCTTAAAAGAAGCGTATGACGCAGTGGAAGAGGCGAAAGCAAAAACGTCCGGTTTAGGAAAGCGCGTGCGTCTTTCCATGAGCCACACGTCAGGGAAAATTGAAATTCTCGCGATTGAAGACGGCAAAGCCTACTTGAAATACCACCAGTCCCGCGACAATAACTACGGGAAATTCATGGTGCTTGAGTGTCCTGAAGATGCCGCATGGTTTGACGACCTGCCGGGCAACGAACAGTACTGGAATGCCCCGAAGAAAAAATGGGATGACTTTGTCGGAGCCAACGAAAAGCTGACAGAAAAAACAGCACCGGCTCCAGGCAAATAATTAAACAGACGAAAACCCCGGAGAAAAAGCATTTTTTTCTCCGGGGTTTTTTTATTCGTTCAGCTCGGCTGCGAGATCGCGGGCGAACGTCTCCGCATCGAGAAGCATCCGGTTCCGCTTTTCATCGGAAGCCTGAATCACGTCCCCAAAATGCAGGACGGAGGAAAGCTCCAGTCCGCAGACATCAAGCAGGTGGTCATCGATACCGTTTACGACATTCCAGTACAGCCCCTCCTCATGGAAAACGTCCGGAGGAGTGCCCGTCGTAAAAATCAGCGATGCTTTTTTACCATTCAGCTTAGGCACCGGCTTTTCTCCCTCGAGCTCGTAAGCGAGCCCGTAGGAAAAAATGCGGTCGACAAAGCCTTTACCGGACGCTGGAAAAGATCCCCACCAGAGGGGAAACATAAACAGGACATGATCCGCTTCCTGAAGGTCCCGGTGAGGTGCTTCCAGTTCAGAAGCGTACTCGTAATTTAAAGACTTTTTATATTCCTCCCACGAGAGGTGAGGATCGAATGCCTCCACGCCGGGGGCGTATACTGTAACTTCCTCTTCCGGCAGATGCTTCGTGACTGCCTCGTAAACAGCGCCGTTAAAGCTGTCCCAGGAAGGATGCATATAAATAATCATTAGTTTCAACGTATCTTCCCCTTTCCTTTGCTCGTACTGATTTTGTGGAGAAAGCAGCGCTGGACCGGCTTCCTGCCCAGAAAAAAGGTTTGCTCCAGTGACCCTTTTGCTTTTTCCTACCCGACCGGCATCGGATGCGGCTTTCCGATATACTCTCCCTGCACGAGATCCACATAAGGCCGGACCGCTTCGTATTCCTCTTTCGAATGAATACCGTGGGCAAGAAGAAGGCTGTCGATCTGCCCGACAGCTACTTTCAGAAGGCGGATTCTTTCTATTTTTTCTTCATCCAGTTGACAGTCAGCGGTAAGCGTGCGCCCGACTGAAATAATATCCGGGCGGAGCCTCTGCAGGTGGGGACTAGAGAAGTTCACACTTTCCGAGGTCGCATTCAAAGCGGTTTTAACGCCTGCTTTCCGGCACTCATTAAAAATGTAGTACAGGTGCTTTACATCCCGGAGCTTTTCCATCCGGGAAACGTGCAGCACAATATCATCCATCGCTACATCGTAATCACGGGCTGCCTGAAAAGTGCTTTGCAGACTGTCCTGCGGAGTAGAGATAGTGGATGGAAGAAAGTTAATAAAGCGTTTTATACCCCGCTCCAGCTTATAGGCACTCGTACGCACCGCTGTGTACCGGGCCTGCGAATCAAGCAGGACGTCCAGCCCGGATTTTTTGGCGAACTCCAGCAGCTGTTTTGTTTCGAACGGATAAAGTTTACTTTTCGGTTTCAGCCAGAATTCATACCCGTACACCTCTGCATTTCCGGTACTGATAATAGGCTGCAGGTAAGATTGAAAAAGCTGTTCCTGAATAATTTTAACAAATTCCGGATGCTCCACCTGCTCCCGCAGCTGGCTGATAGGGAAATTAGCCGTGAGCTGCTGCTCTGGTGTGAAACTCGTTATAATTCTTCCGCTTATTTTTTCAAGCTGCCGCCTGCTGAACTTTTTTTCCAGTTTGTTAAAAAGGTCCCGGAGCATATCCCAGGAGTCATAGGAAAGACACACCTGGGTTTTTGTTCCCCCAAGCTCTGCGTCATTCGTTTGAAACTCTTCAGCGATGGCCTGAAAAAGCCGGTAGTCAAAACTTGAAAAAATAAGCTGGCCTGTTTCTTTCGGCGGTGAGTTCCCTTCACACTGCGAACAAGTTTTCATGTGTTTCACCTGCTTTCCTTTCCGATAGTCCTCTGATACTTCTGCCCGCAAGCAGGAAAAGCACTGCATTTTCCCGGCAGTTCTTTAGTAATTCTTCAAATTACGCCCGTGTTTTCGTCTGCCCGGAATGCATTCCATCAGAAATATATCAAATTCTGATGTAGACCAACCAATAAATTCGTGGTGTCCCGGACGTGTTGTATACGTCGTATCTACAACGGAATCAGCAGGACTGGTTCTTTTGTGAATGCCTCCATGAAGCCTCCTCTATGCAGTTTTTTATACCCCACTATCTTTTTTTATAACCCTCTTTCGAAAAAGGATTATTCCTCACCTTTGCTTCTTACTGAATTTCTGATATGATACAGGTAATTATTTGAATTTTCACGAAATATTAAAGGAGGCAGCCAATGGTATTGACTCAGGACGAAGTAAAACAGAATCTGGAAGACTCTGACGGATGGGAAACAGAAGGAGAAAAGTGGATTTCCAAAATGTATGAACTCCCTTCTTTTCCGAAAGCAGTACAATTTATTCAGTCACTGGCAGAAATTGCAGAGGACAGGCAGCATCATCCATACGTTGTGCTTGATTACAAAAATGTCACCGTAAAACTGAGTACACATGACCAGGGTGGACTCACGCAGAAGGATTTTGAATCTGCCCACGCCTATGACAGGATCCGGAAAAAGTACTCCTGATTCCTTTTCTTTAATTTCGGCTCTGTTAAAGCTCCAGGATGATGAGAGCGCACCTGCCGGGTTGAAGCGAAGTTTTCTCCAATAATCGACTATCAGCTTTAATTTTAAGATTCAGAGGCAGTTTTGTTTTCAGGGCAGCGGCAGTTTCTCTTTTCCCGTCGTTCCGGGCGTGATATGATGGGAAACAGAGCTTTTTCATTATAGGAGGAACGAGCCCATGCCCTGGCTTTATTTATTTACGGCGGTAGTGATGAGTGTCATTGCCATCTACCATTTGTTTTCCGACCGTTTCCGTCGTCTCAACCGGCAGACAGCCGTATTCCGGACGTCCGATCCACGCAAACTGCATACAGAATCCCTCGTTTATAAAATGTCGGTCTACTCATGCTATATCGTTCTTATACTGTCAGTACTTCTCGTGATCGAAGTATTTAATAATTTTCTTACAGCTACGCTGTTGTTTATTGCCGTTTTTATAACAGGTCTTTACATTCTTCTGACACTCGACCGTGTGTTTGAGATTCAGGGCGAAGGCGTCGTCTTTGCCGGCTATCACGCCCGCTGGTCGAAAATCCGTTCCATGAAATGGGGCAAAACAAAAAAATCCCGCCGCCAGCTGATTATGGAGCTTGATAAGGGACAGAAGATTAAGACGATGATTTCAGAAAAAGAGCAGGATACGGTGGAAGAGATTCTATCGGACTACACGTATTTTGAAAAAGAAAATGCAAAGACGACTTCCTGATTCTGTACGAAACCCTCCATGCTGTGATAAGCATGGAGGGTTTTTAGTTTATGGATCCTGTTTTGGAAAGGTTTTATGGAAGCTGACGCGGAATTTTCGGTGATTCTGCCTTCTTATGCTGGATTTCTACCAATGTTTCCTCGAATGCTTTCAACCAGTGAAATTTCTACTCTTTTCGATGACTTCCGCAGAAAAAAAAGCGCTTCTTCGTTCTGCTTCGATCTGTACAGAGTAGTTTTTAGAGAAGACCGGTCGGAATTCTACCATTTGATGGTGAAATTTCTACCAGCCGGCACCGGAATAGTTTCAGCCTTTCTTTTGAATTCTACGAGCTTCGGCTCTAATTCTGCCAACTGCCGGTAATACTTCCAACTTCCTCACGATTTCTACCAACCTTCCGATTAATTCTATCAGCTGCCCTCTCCCTGAGATTCTCCCAGCTTTTGAACCGCTCCTGCCCGGTCAGTGTACTGACGGAAGACGATACGACTGATCCCTTACGACCACTGTCTCCGGAGTGAAGCACAGCAGTACATTGGAATCATCCAGGTTTTGAAAGCGCGGATCCCGCGTTGCAGGGTCGGATCCAAGATATCGTGCTATCAGTTTTTCGGCAAGTGAATGATTAAATTGTTTTACTGCTGCCCTGCCTCTGAATCCTATATGTATAAACTGACCGGTGGATGAATGAAAATCGACGATTCCCACTGCGCAGTTTGGATTTCTTTGAATCCGCTCCGGAAATGAATCGGCCGCCGTACCGATGATCCACAACTTTTCGTTTTCCCAGATAAACCACACCGGTGAATCTCTCGGACAATCTTTCTCCACCGTCGCAAGATGAGCGACGAGCGGCTTGGCAAGCACTTCTTCCAAATCGATTCCTCCCCCGACATCTCTAATAATTTTCATGACGCACCTCCGTAACAATTACTTCCTTCTGCGCAGCTGTGTCGCCTATGAAAACCATCGGCTTCTATTAACAACTGCTTCGTATCTTTTCAGTGTGCTCCAGCCGGCCTGCCGTGGAGCTTTCTCCGCAGCAGGCTCTCAATTAATACGGAGCTTTAGCACAGTCCTTATTGAAAATCAGTTTCCGAGCGGAGCCACGTAGTAACTTCTTCCACGGGCTTCCTCTTCCCCGGCGGCAGCTCTTTTTCGGCTGCCATGCCTAGGTAGATTAATCCGAGCACCTGGGCTTTTTCATCGAGCTTCAGCAGCTGCTGCATGGAAGGGTGGGTCACTGCTTCTCCTGTCCGCCAGAACGTCCGGAGACCAAGCGCATGGGCAGCAAGAAGCATATTTTGAATCGCTGCGTTTACAGCGGCATGCTCTTCCTGCTCCAGTACTTTTTCTTCCTGCTTCGGCTCTACGACCGCTGCGATAACAACTGGTGCGCGGTACGCCTTTTCCACCGCTTTCTCCAGTTTTTTTTCGTTTGTTTCGCCTTTCTCTTCCTGCTTTTCGCGTGCGATTTCTTTATACACGTTTCCGAGTGCTTTTCTTCCTTCTCCGGTAATGACGTAAAAATGCCACGGCTCTGTTTTATGATGGCTCGGTGCCCACGTTGCCGCTTCGAGGACTTTTTCGATCAGTTCATCCGGCACAGGCTCCTTGGTTATGACTCCGCTGCTTCTCCGGGATTTGACTGCTTCAAACACATCCATACTTTCCCCTCCTATTTTTTGGTGTCTCTTTTACCATACCAATAATGGGATTAAAATTACATAAAAAAGCCGGCTCCATCCCGGAACCGGCCTGACTGTTATTTTCCTGTTTCGTGGAAATTTTTAATCCGCTCTCCGATTTCGTCCCGGACGCGCTGGAATACAGCCCATTTCTCACTGTCTGTCCCTTCTGCTTTCGCCGGGTCGTCAAATCCCCAGTGCTCGCGTTCCTTCTTCGGCGGTGTCGCTGGACACACATCGTTGGCGTGGCCGCACAGTGTGACGACCAGATCTGCTTTCTGCAGCAGGTCCTGGTCGATGGTGTCCGAGCTCTGGCCGGTAATATCAATATCGACTTCCTGCATCGCTTCGACAGCTTTTGGATTGACGCCGTGCGCTTCAATACCGGCAGAGTAGACGTCCCACTCCCCGCTTAAATAATACTTTCCCCAGCCTTCCGCCATCTGGCTGCGGCAGGAATTGCCGGTGCATAAAAAATAAAGAACTGGTTTGGTCATGAAAAAACCTCCACGTTTATATAATCGTACGATTATATAATAACATGCGCATGCTCAGATGCATATTAAGAGTTTGTAAATTCAACAGCAGTCCACGCGGAGACCTTCTTTCTCCATTCTGGCCAGTTCTTCCTTTGGATCCGGCAGTTCTGCCACGATTGCTTTGGAAAGCGGATAGTACTCCGACTCCTCGTTCAGGGAATAAAACACCCACTGGCCCTGCTTTCGTTCTTTTACGAGTCCTTTGTCCCGCAGCTTGCGGAGGTGCTGGCTGACCGACGGCTGACTCATCTGGAAATACTCCACGAACTCACACACACAGAGGTCGTCCGCTGACAACAGGGAGACCATCGACAGTCTCGTTTTATCCCCTAGCAGTTTAAACAGAACCGAAGCTTGTTCACAGCTTAACTTTTCCTTGATCATTCCGGACTCCCCCTTTAGTGACGGTTTGAATAATCGACGCCAGCGCTTTTTTCTGAACGCTTAAATCCATTGAGGGCAGTCCCTTTTCTGCCGCAAGCTCCGGCGTGAGCGGCACGTGAATAAATCCTGCCTGAACAGAAAGCTCCTGTTTTTCAATGAACCTCAGCGTCCGGTACAATGTCGTGTTGCATATATACGTCCCGGCGCTGTAGGAAAGTCCGGCAGGCACCCCGGCTTCCTGAAGACGGTCGGTAACGTTTCGTACCGGAAGCGTCGCAAAGATGCCGTCCGGTCCTCCTTCTTCCACGGGCCGGTCCTTCGGGCTGTCACCGCTGTTATCGCTGAGTACGGAGGCGTCCTCCACGTTAACTGCGATTCGTTCTATATTGATGAGGCTTCGTCCGGCTGCGACACCGAGATGGATCACCGCGTCCGGCTCCCACTCCGTCACTGCCTGAAGCGCTTTGTCTGCGCATGTTTTATAAACGACAGGCAGGGCTTCTGTGCGAATGTCCGCTCCTGCAAACTGCTCCTTATCCGCCCACTTGATCAGTTCGCTGGAAGGATTCCCCGCCATGTCCCCGAAAGGTTCAAATCCTGTTAACAATATTTTCATCCGTTCATCCTCCTCTGTCCGTCTTTTTTATTTTCGCCTGTTTTATCATTTATTTCAAGTTTCTTTCCTCCTCTTTTCTTTCTTTCGTGTACATAGAAGGTGAAAGGAGGTGAGCACATGAACTTTCTTACACAGTCCCGCCTTGTGTTAACATTTAATGCAGGCTATGACGACGATGGAAAAACGATGTTTCAGACGCGTTCTTTCCGCAACATCAAGTCCCAGTCGGAAGACAATGATCTGTACAAAGCAGGAGAAGCAATTGCCTCACTGCAGAGCCACATTCTCTACAGCGTAGAGCGTAACAACGTATACGAACTGACTAACTAAAGGAGGAATAGTGAATGAGTAAACGACTGGAACTGCTTTTTACGACCGATGCCGGAACAAGCTCCACCATTGCGGTGGACAATCCAAAAGAGCCGGTGGATCCTGCTGCTGTCCGGGAAGCGATGGATGATATTCTCGCCGCAGACGTTTTTCACGGATCCAATGGCAGCCTCGTTGCCAAGCGGGGCGCACGTCTTGTCGAACGTAACGTGGAAACGATCGAAATCGGCGAATAACAATACGGAAAGGGTCACCGCCCCCGGGCGGCGGCTCTTTTTCTTTTCATTTACGAGCAGAAAGGAGTAACCGATGGAACTATGGATGCATGCCCTCAGTGAGTTCGGCTTTCCAATGACGATTACGTTTTATCTTCTGTACAGAATGGAGAAAAAACTGGATCTGATCAATCAGTCGATTCTTCAGCTGCACCAGCGGACAGACGTGCCGTCCCTTCCGCTTTCCAATGACGAACTGTCAGAGGAACCGAAACATTTAAGCTGAAAGAGGAAACTTTCTGTTATCTGATTCGTACGTTGTAAACGAGATGTCCTTACAGGAGGTGCACAGTGAAGATTTTTCAAACAACATACAAAGGAAGAGAAATCGTCGTGGAAAACCGCTGGTTCAAAGGAGAAAAGCTGTATGTCGATGGCAGCCTGCAGGATGAAAACAAAGGGCTTTCTTTCCGGAGTTCCCTTTACGGCGTGCTCCCGGCAGAAAACGGTTCCGAAGAAACGCTGAAAGCAAGTGTCGGCGGCGGACTCCTTCGTGTCCAGTGCTCGATCTTTGCCGGACACAAACTCATTTATTCGAGCAGCGACTAGTTTTCCCATGTTAAAGAGGCTGCCCTGTTCGTCGGGGCAGCCTCTTTCTGTGAGAAGCCGGTGGTTTTAATCATTATAAAAAGACTCATTGTCATTAATGGGTACCGATCAATCATTATAACCGTTTGTTTTATCATTAAGGAACCGATTAATCAATACAGGCAGCTTTTAATCTTTATAAGCCTTCTCCGACGGCGAATTAATCATTACAGAACCGCCATTAATCATCATCCGCTTTACCATAACCCGCTTCAGAATAAAGTCTCCTTCCGAACAAAAGCACCGTCATCCTGCTATGACATCTGATACTTTCCTGCAAAGTAATAAATAAGGATTCACCCTAAAAGGTCCGGGAGACGTGGTATCAGGCTCCCGCTTCGACCCATGTTCTTGCTTCCTGCGTTTTGTCTGGTGCGAACGTTTGAAAGTCGATTTCCGTAACATTGTCGTACAGAGCCGCAGCAGCATCAACGATCTTGGAATCGGATACGAGTGCATAGCGGCCGATATCGCTGAGGTTATCTTTCGTAAAGGATAAACGGTCCGGGACAGCGGAGAGATCTACCGTTGGAATGACTTCCACGACGACGAGCAGGTGTACTTCTCCGTGCTCCTTTATCCTTGCCTCCAAATCTGTCAGCAGCTCTTTATTTTCTCCTTCCGAAAGTTTTCCCTGCACAAAGTACTCTACAATATTCGGAGCATTTCCTGTCTGGCATACGAGCATCGTTTGTACCTCCTTTAATATCTTTCCCACGCACTATTCACGCTGTCGCCCGGGTTCAAACAAAAAAATGCAGCATCCCGCATTTTTTTTACATTCCACCTCCTCCTTTCTGTGTAAAGGCTTTCCGTATATACTTAAAGGGAGCCGTTGAAGAAACGCGCAGACACAGAGGAGGAATGACGATGGCAATCTATATAGTCACCGGTGGAACGAGAGGCATTGGGAAAGAAGTGACGAAGAAGCTGCTGGAAAGAGGCGATACCGTATTTGCAGTATCCAGAACAAAAACTTCTCTGGAAGCACTCCAGGAAGAATTAAATCACAGCCGACTTTTTGGCACCCCTTGTGACGTGAACAATCCAGAGGAAGCTGCAGCTGCTGTCAAGCAGTGCCACTCAACTTGCGGCGAAATAAATGGACTGGTCAACAATGCCGGTGTCGGCTCGTTCAAACCATTTGAGGAACTGACATTGGAAGAATGGGATGCGCAGCTGAATACGAACCTGCGTGGTGTTTTTATTTTGTCCCAGCAAGTATACCGATGGATGAAGGCAGCCGGTGGTGGGGAGATCGTCAATGTAGCCTCGAATCTCGGCTATGTCACGAGACCGGGAGCCTCCGCCTACTGTGCAAGCAAATGGGGACTGCGTGGTCTCTCCGCAACCATGAACGAAGAAGGAAGAGAACATGGCATCCGCGTATCAACGGTGTCCCCCGGGCTGGTGCAGACCGATTTTGCCGGCGTCGCCGCTTCCGAAAAGAAATCCGGACTCACGCCGGAAGCTGTTGCTGACGCTGTCATAGCAGCTCTCACAGCTTCAAAGGACGTCGGCAGTATCGAACACCGCATGGAGCCTTGAAGATCAACGCGATGTCTGTTTCCTCCCTTTCATGTAAATGATATAGACAGTACGGTCTTGATTGACCCGTAAAACATGAAAGATGGGAAATCCAGCATGCGTATATCCGGCAGCAGCTTTCGAAAGAAGAAACAGGTTCGCGACAATCATCTAATAAAAAAAGGCCGCTGGAAGCAAAAAAGCTTCCAGCGGCCTCTATTTGAGTCAGATTATTATTAGTTAATGTAGGCGATGGACGTGATATTCCAGTCCTCGTCCTCCGGTTCGAACGTCAGCTCGACGATACCTGTGCGGCTGATCGTGTCTTCGTCCGCTGCATAAAATTCATATTCTGCAACTGCCCGGTCCTCGGAGGTCTGCATGCCGCGCTGATAAACAAAATGTGTGCGATCCAGCTGCATAAAATGAAAGGACCGTCCGCTTTTGTCATCGCCTTCAATACGGAACAGCTCCTCTTCTTCCTCTACGAGAAGCTCTTCACCGGTCAGCTCCTCCAGCTCTTCCATATTCCGCTCGTGCATGGCGTGAAAGAAATTCTTTGCCTGCTGCTGCAGACTCGTCCGCAGACGGATATCTTCATCGAATTCCTGCTGCTGGTCGATCACCTGCTGTTTATAGGTGAGGACGTCGTCTTTTAATTCCAGGTTTTCCTCCCGCAGATCGAGTACTTCTTCTTCCAGCTCTTCTCTGCGGTTTTCAGATTCCTCCAGCTGCGCCGCGAGCTCGGCTCTTGTCTCATCCATCGTTTCTTCATTCAGATCCCCGCTCTGATGGGCTTCTTCGCTGTCTGAACATCCGATAGTAAAAAGTACGCCAGCGGCAGCCATGGAGAAATATATTTTTTTCATAGGTGACATCCTCATCCCTCCCCCGCTTCTTCTTTCTACATCATACAAAAAACCTACTTCCATGACCAGAAAAAGTTAGAGATCCGCTCTGATTCATGTCCAAAGTAACGGACACTTTTCCAAAAAAGACACCCCTGGAGGTGTCTTTTGGGCAGAACCGTATTAGTTTTCGATACGCCGATTATTTTTTATTGTTTCTTCTGATCAGTTCTTCAAGCACTTCGATCAGTTCATCTTTTGACATGGATTCGTTTTTCCCGCCGCTGCCTTCTTCATTTTCAGCTTTTGACGGCGTGTCCGCATCAGGTGCTTCATCGAGCTCGCGGTAATAGCCGGATATTTCCTGACGTTCCGATTTTTCCGATGCCGGGAGCTTCTGTCCGGCGGTTTCCTCCGGCTTTTCTGCTTCAAGCAGGTACGCCGGAATGAGGCGTCCGTCGGTTGTCATAAATTTCTTGTTCAAATGACGCGTGTCTTTATCAAAGAAACTGTACACAACCGGTATCAGCACTAGCGTCAGGAACGTGGCGCTGACCATACCGCCGATAACAGTTACCGCAAGCGGCTGCTGGATTTCCGCCCCTTCCCCGAAGCCTAAAGCGAGCGGAATGAGCGCCAGGATGGTCGTTGAAGCCGTCATTAAAATCGGCCGTGCCCGGTCTTTAACTCCTTCCACGATGGCGTCAAAACTTTTCAGTCCATATTCTTTCTGACGGTTAATGTAGTCTACGAGAACGATCGCATTGTTAACGACGATGCCGACAAGGACGATCAGACCGATAAAGGCGGTAATGCTGATCGGTGTTCTCGTCAGGCTGAGTGCGAGCGTTACGCCGATAAGAACGAGCGGCACTGTAAACATGACGACAAACGGATACTTCAAGGATTCAAACTGGGCTGCCAGCACGAAATACACGAAAATAATCGCAAGGATTAACGCGAGCATCAAGTCGGCAATCGCATCTTCCAGCAGCTGCTGATCCCCGGTGTAGGAAACGGTTGTTTCATTCGGAAGACCGTAGTCGTCGATCGTTTCCTGGACAAGGTCATTGATCTCATTCAGCGTATTGTCTGTCGTATAGGTAAGGGAAAACTGCACCGCTTCTTCCTGGTCGATCCGGTTGATCGTTTCCGGACTTTCCCCTCGCTCCACGTCCGCCACATCGGAAAGCGCGGTAAATCCGCCTTCCTGATTACGAAGCTGCAGATCTTCAAGTGCTTCGCTCGTTTCGGTAAATTCGTCTTCGTAGCGCACGTTGACTGCAAGCACGTCGCTGTCTTCTGTAACGATCTGCGTTGCCTGTACGCCGCCGGTTTTGTTATCCACCTGCTCGGCAATCTCTGCCGGTGTCAGACCTTCCTCGCGGGCAGCATCGGCGTCCACCTGCAGCTGAAGCTCCGGAATCGTTTCATCGAAGGAATTCGTTACTTCCGTAAGCTCACTCCGGTCCTCAAATTCCTCCTGCAGATCATCCGCGATTTCCTCAAGGCGCTGCGAATTGGAATCAAGGAGGTCGAAGGAGAAGGTGTTCGGGTCACCGCCGAAGGACGCGTCCACGGACATTGTTATTTCTGCGTCCGGAGCTGCTCCTTCAACGTCCCGCCGGATTTCCTCCGAAAAGTCGAGGGTGGAAATGTCCCGCTCTCCTACAGGGACGAGTGCGACGTAAACCACTGCTTCATGGCCCTGGCCGCTTCCACTCATCGGGCCCTGATCTCCTGCGGATCCGGTAACTGTCGTATAGCTTTGTATTTCCTGAAGACCATCCAGCTCCTCCTCTATCGCCTGAACGTCTTCAAACGTTTCTGCCAGAGGGGTACCCGGCTCATTTTCGATTTCAATCTGCAGAAAGCTTTCGTCCGTTGCCGGAAGGAATTCTGTTCCGACCGTTGTCAGACCGGCACCTCCACCGACAAGCAGAATAATGGTCGCAATAAAAACAAGCAGCCGGTTTTTCAGCGACCAGCGGGCCGAGCGGTCAAAGAACCGGACAAAGCGCGATTTCTGCCTTTTTTCCTCGACGTTTTCCTCCGGCTCCTTCAGCCATCGGCTCGCAAGCATCGGCACGACCGTCAGTGCAACAGCAAGCGATGCCAGGAGGCTGAAAGCTACGGTCAGAGCAAATTCCCGGAAGAGGTTGCCGACAATCCCGCTGATAAAGACGACAGGAAGGAAAACTGAAATCGTCGTCAACGTACTGGCAATAATTGCCGTAGCGACTTCTTTTGTTCCGTCCGCGGCAGCCTGCTTCGGCGTTTTTTTCATCGACAGATGCCGGTAAATATTTTCGATCACGACGATCGAGTTATCGACAAGCATCCCGATCCCGAGTGCAAGTCCGCCGAGCGTCATTATGTTTAATGAAAAGTTCGTAAAATACAGCAGTACGAACGTGACGATGACAGAAAAGGGTATGGCAATACCGATTAACAGTGGTGTTTTAATGCTTCTCAAAAAGAAAAACAGTACGGTCATCGCAATGATTCCCCCGCCGATCAGGGCAAGAGAAACGCTGCTTACAGCCTGCTCCACGTATTCTCCCTGGTTAAACAACACGTCCGCTTCTATTTCTTCGTAATTATTCGTATCCAAGAGGCGGTCGAGTTCGTCCATGAAGTCTGACGCAACAGTCGCCGTATTCGCCTGGGACTGCTGCTGGACGCTCATGAGGATCGCATCGTCCTGATTTGTACGCGTAATGACGTCCACCGGCTCCGGTGACCGCTCGACATCCGCCACGTCGTTAAGTGTGACGGTTTCCGTGTCTTCGCCGTCTTCTGCCGGTGTTTCCGAGAGGACAATTTCCTCGATTTCTTCTATGGATGTCAGTTCGTACACGACTCTTGCTGTCAATTCGTCGCCTTCATCCTCCGTCACACCACCCGGAGCCGTGACGTTATGCGACTGCAGGGTCTGGACAACATCACTCTGATCGAGCCCGTTATCGGTCAGCTCATCCTGATCAAGGGTGATGGCCACTTCCTCCACGGCTTCTCCGTCGAGATCGATGGACGCGACCCCTTCGACCCGCAGCAGATCATTTTCCAGGTCAGCGACGAGATTGTCGATGTCCTCATCCCCCGAAGATGACAAAGACAACTGAATGATAGGGAACTGATCCGGATCAAGCTTGATAAACTGAGGATTCCCGGCACCTGACGGAAGCTGGGCCTGGTTCATGGAAGTAATAATATCGTTTTCGACATCATCGATGGACGTCGTCCATGAAAATTCCAGTACAGTAAGCGACTGTCCTTCCATGGAAATAGTGCTGATCGTGTTCAGCCCGGGCACCGTCGACAGACTCTGCTCCATCGGTATAGAAACTCCGTCTGTCACTTCCTGCGGCCCGGCGTCATCGTAGGATGTAACGACAGCGGCAATCGGCGCATCAATATCCGGCAGAAGCTTCAAAGGAATATTCGTCAGTGAAACGAATCCGAGTACGAGAAATAAAGCCATAGTAACGAGCGTAAAAACCGGCCGGCGGATCGAAAAGTTGGTTATTTTCATGTTGTTTCCCCTTCCCTGCTGTTTTCTTCCGCCTGCCTCTGCAGGTTGGAAAAAACGTCGTGTACTACTTTTAAATCTTTTTCCGAAAGGTCCGAAAGATAACGATCCATGATCGTATGGCGCTGCTCCTCCATTTTTCCGAGCAGCTTTTCGCCTTCCGGCAGAAGACGGAGAACTGTGTTGCGCCGGTTCTCTTCATCCACACAGCGCTCCACAAGTTTCAGCTGGTCCAGCTTAGCCATCATCTGGCTGACGGCACTGGCGGACACATTCATACAGCTGGCAAGCTCCTTGACCCGGCACACTTTCTTCGTACCGATCAAATAAAGAACAAGCTGCTGGTTCGGGGAAAGCCCGGCGTCCACGGTGCTTCCAAACTCGTGCTGCAGCGTGATCATAAAATCGACGATGTGCTGTTCCACTTCCTGTTTTATTTGGTTATTATCCATAACACACCCCATAAACTATTAAGTAAATTAATTATTAATTTGTTAAACTATAAAACAATTTTGGAAGGGGTGTCAAAGCAAAGCTCCTGAAGTTCCGTCACCTTATTTCAAATAAAAGCACAGTCGTAATAAACAGGTGGCACTTTCAGCTTCTCTGCTTTAGGAAATACGGGCTTTTCCTGTTGGACAGGTGGATTCATCCACAGGTAAAAAGGAACTTTCACACCACTAAGATTTATCGAAATACATTTTTTTGCAATTAACAATTTTTATGGTACGGTGGGGGCGCAATGTATCGATCCGATATCTTATGTATAGAGGAGAATGCTTTTATGAGCAGTGCAGGAATTCCGGGAATAATCTTAATTTTAGTCATCATCGGTGCGACAGCCGCATTGATCGGACTGCTGGTCTGGCTGATCGTGCGCCTGACATCAAAAAAATAAGCTGTATCTGGTGTTGGCGGTTGGAGGAAATCTCCAGCTTTCTCCGCGGCAGGTGAAAAGAGCCGCAGGCACTTCAAAAACAACCCGTTTCGTTAGGTGGAGAAAGAAATGACTTCTTATATTTACCGAAAGCGGAGGTATCCCAGGGGATTTCCCAGTCAGTATGTCTTTAGACTTCGTTGCTGTATCCGCGCTAAAAAATATCATATTTTCCACAGAAACATGGCTTAATAAGATTTTGCCCGACTTTTTGACCTTAAAAGAGCGATTGGGATAAATGAAAGATATTTCCCTGTTTATTTTTGATGACATCTGCAGATATTTTTTGTCTGTAAATGAAGGTACTTTCTGAAACCGGTAGTATTTAGTGGAAATAAGTCCCTTTTGAAATTCTTTTTCGTAAATAAATTCCCTGCGAAAACAGGTGTCCACAATAGTAATCACTCGTATTTTGCCGTGCTGAATTCCTTACAAAACCGATTCCCCCTCAATTATAATACTATGGTTTAAAAAACATTGACTGGAGGAAGATATAAAGTGAATGTTCATTCACTTTTCAATGGAGGGATACGATGAGTAACAACAGCAATATGCCGAAGGAAGAGGGGCTCGACAACAGCCTCAAACTTCTGAAAGAAGGTTATCAGTTTATCATTAACCGGCGCCATACGATGCAGTCGAACGTGTTTGAAACAAAGCTTCTCGGAGAAAAAGCAATATGTTTGTCGGGAAGTGAAGCGGCAAAGATTTTTTATGATAACACGAAATTCAAGCGGGAAGGAGCAGCGCCTAAACCAGTGGAAAAAACGTTGTTTGGTGAAGGCGGAGTCCAGGGGATGGATGGAGAAGCTCACAGACACAGAAAAGCGATGTTTATGTCCCTCATGTCGAAAGAGGATTTAGAGGAGATCCGCCGTTTAACTAAAAAGCATTGGAAACAGGCAGCGGAAACATGGGAGTCCCAGGAAGAAATAACGCTATATGAGGAAGTAAAAAAGATTATTACCCGGGTGGCCTGTGAATGGACAGGTGTTCCGCTGGATGAAGATGAAGTAGCGCTTCGGGCGGACCAGCTGAGTGAAATGTTTGAGCGGCCTGCAGATGTCAGTTTAGGACACTTTAAAGGGTGGAGAGCCCGCGCCAAAGCAGAAAAATGGATTGAAGGACTCATCAAAGAAGTGCGTAATGAGGAGCGGGATGTAGAAAAATCCCGGGCCCTATATGCTTTTGCCTGGCACAGAGACCTTGAAGATCAGCTGCTTGATGAAGAAACCGCAGCTGTGGAAATATTAAATCTTCTGCGTCCAATGGTAGCTGTCTCCATTTACGTTGCCTTTACAGCTTTAGCAGTTCATCAATATCCTGAGAAAAGTAAAGAGCTGGAATCTGGAGATGAAAACAAGCTTCAGTATTTCATTCAGGAAGTTCGACGGTATTACCCATTTTTCCCTTTTACAGCAGCTAAAGTAAAAGACTCTTTTACCTGGCAGGGTTATACTTTTAAAGAAGGTACACTGACCCTTCTCGATCTGTACGGTACAAATCACCACCCGGATGACTGGGAAAATCCGGACCGTTTTGAACCGGAAAGATTCAGAGAATGGGACGGCAGTCCATTTGATTTTATTCCACAGGGCGGCGGTGAATTCGACATTGGTCACCGTTGTGCAGGGGAATGGATCACCATTGATATTTTGAAAGAAAGCCTGGACTTTCTTGTTAATCACATGACTTACTCCGTCCCGGAGCAGGATCTGTCGTTTAGTATGACGGAAATTCCTACGATTCCTAAAAGCAGGATAACCTTAAAAGACATTAAACGTAAAACGTAAAAGCTGCTTCCTACAGAACCAGGACTTCACGCAAACTTAAGCCCGTAAGACATATTTTTGTCTTACGGGCTTTTCAGTTCCGGTTCCGGACGTCTTTACCCTATTGTCGAAACGGCTTCTTCTTCAGCTAAGGGCGGTAGGTTGTTTCCCAGTCGATCTCTTCCCCGTCATACTCGAGTGCTTCATGCTGATGACTGCTCAGCACGACGCGGATGTGCAGTTCGTCTTCCTTCACCTGTCCAAGCGGATATTCTGTCCCGTACAGACGGCCTTCTCTTTCGCCGTTAATGTATACGTGGGCGTGTCCTTCCCGGTAGCTGGACTCTCCCATCTCCTCCCGGACAAAATCGAAATTCTCCACTTCGATATGCAGGGCCGCTTCTCCGTCTTCTTCGACAATTTCTCCTTCTATCGACGGGGTTTCTTCTTCTTCCGGCACTTCGACCGCACCATGCTCATGTGTACCGGCAACGTGCATGACGAAATGGCTGTTGATCGTATAAAAGTACAATGTGACTCCAACAAACCCAAACAGAACGATAAAGCTGATCATTCGGTAAATACTCATATTATTTTCCCAGTCCTCTGCGGAGCAGTACTCCTAGAATGACGAGAACAGCCCCGCTCGCCAAAAACGCCAGATCGTAAAACAGAGGGTTATCCGCTTCCGGGTGCACGCGGTGAATCTGAAGAATGTGATGATTAATGATGCCTTCCACGAGATTGAATGTACCGCCCCCGATTAAAAACATACTGAACATACGGCGGAAGCCTTCCTTCAGGTTCACCGGCCGCCCTCCCATCCAGAGAATAACAGCACCTGCAATGAGGGTGATTGTTACGGCGAGGTGAAACAGGCCGTCGCTGACAATCTGCATCGTTTCGGTCGTATCCATAATCACGCTGTGCCACTGCAGCAGCTGATGAAAGACAATGCCGTCCATTGCTCCAAGAAAACCGAACCCGAGCAGAAAACTGCCTGTTTCAAATTTTTTATTTTTCTGCTGTGCGTTCACAATAGACCTCCTTTATATACATTTTAATGTCAGCTTACTATAGCCTTTTTCATTCCTCTTCAAACGTTCCCTTCTGCCGTACATCCCCATGCTGAAGCCATCTTCCGCGGGCCATAACGCTCTCCAAATGAAGCGTTTCCGGGTGAAGAAGAAGCAGGTCCGCATCCTTCTCTTTTTCCACCGTTCCTTTCCCCCGCAGCTGCAGCAGCCGGGCAGGATTTTCAGAAGCTGCTTTCCAGACAGTTTCCAGAGGCAGTCCTTCCACGAGCACAGCATCCTTCAGTTCCTGAAGAAGACTCTCGACTTTTCCGACACCGAGGCCCGTAAACTGCCGGTTTTCGTCAAACTGAGGAAGGCTTCCCTGCCCGTCGGACGTGAAAGTAATCTGCTCCGGTCGGACTCCGGCATCAAGCATATATTTCATACCGCGGCTGCTTTTAAGGAGCGGCTTTTCGGAAGGATGAAGCGTACTCGTCGTGAAATCGACGAAACCGCCTTCCCGGGTAAAACGGATGCCTGCTTCCAACAGTGCTTCATGGCGGTTAATATGGGTCGGCCAGAACTGGGTAATCGGAATTTCTGTTTCCTGTACGACTGTTTCCAGTTTGGAAAGAAGGCCCTTTCCGTCCCCGACATGTATGGTCACAACACCACCTTTTCCTGACAAAAGACCGCCGGCACGTGCTTCACTGGCAAGCCTGGCGATTTCCTGCCATTCCGGCTGGGAGGAGCGGTGGTCTTCGATCGCAATTTCTCCGGCGCCGATAATTTCCTCTACAAACATAATGTCATTCTGCAGCGATCCGGTTAGTGTCCGGACCGGCACGTGATAGCTTCCGCTCTGGCAGAAGCAGGTGATACCTTCCTCCGTCAGTCCTTTTGCTTTTGCGACGAGGTTCGTCATCGTACGTGCCGTGCCATCGGTGCCGAGTACGCCGACGACGGTTGTCACTCCGGCGTCGATACAGTCTTTTAACGTCAGTTCCGGGGTACGTGTGGAAAAGCCCCCCTCTCCACCTCCCCCGGTAATATGAACGTGCCCGTCAACGAGCCCGGGAACAACAAGTTTCCCTGAAGCTTCTATTACCTCCACAAAAGGAGCAAGTTTTCCAATATCGATATTATCCTCTACTGCTGCTATACAACCGTCCGCAATAAGAATATCTTTTTTCCCGAGGTACGCCGGCGCATAAACCGTGCCTCCCCTGATAAGTTTCAGCATAATGAGACCTCCTGTAAATAATCAGACTGTTTTCATTTTACCTTTACCCCTTATCAGGCAAAAGTATAAAACAGGAATCACCCTTTACCCCAGTGCTCCCTGCATGCAGCAAAGAGACTAATAAAAAAAACTGCCAGGCTGAGTCCTGACAGGTTTTCGTATAGGCGATTAAATAAGCAGGAAAGCGGCTGTAAGGGACAGTACGGCACCTGCCGCAAGCTGTATTGTGGCAGCTGCCGGTCGTCTTGTGAACGTCCACCAGACAATGAAATAAATGCCGAGCATTAATGCCATAAATAAAATACCGTCAACAAACGGTGATATGAGTGCAGGGTCGGTCGCTTCGTTATAAATCCCATAATTAACGGACATGGCGATGATCCAGCCGATAAAAATGGTAAAACCGATCCACAGCAGCAGTTTCTGCATCTTGATCCTTCCTTTCTGACCGGCAGCAGAGCCGGGAGTTTTCAGTGGGAACTGTTATTTCTGGTAAATTAATTACCTTTCTTTCTTCCTTTTAAACTATATACGAAAAAAGGGAGTGCTGTAAAGAATCGTTCCTTCATTCAAGTACTTGTGACTTTTTTCTCATAAAAATTCTGAAGCTGCTTAGAAATAGTGAGGTTTGCGGGGTCTTAAGTCCGGGAAAACAAGTAATAATACTTTCATGTAAGGAGGGGGAAATTATGATCCAGTGGACTCAGCTGAACAGTGGAGGCTTTCAAAAAATCGGATATGATCCGATGCAGAAGCAGTTGCACGTCAAATGTGAAAACGAAGACTACATTATTTATTACGAAGTGCGGGAAACGGAATACGTCGGGATGTTTTCCAGTCAGGACATGAAAAAATATTATGAGGAACGCATTAAAGGACGCTTTCCGTCATCTACAGTAAAAACGTGAATAAACTCCCCGGAGCGCCCCTGACCTTCTGTCAGGGCGCTCTTTTTTTTGTGTCCATCCTGTAAAGACAAAACCGTCAAAAATAAACACACATATTTATCCAGGAAATAGTGGATACGTTGTATAGTGTACGCTACAATAGATAGTAGAAAAGCCCTGCTGTACACTCTCCGCATACAGCAGAACTTACTTGATAAGGAGGAAGTCTAATGATTATTGGTGTACCAAGAGAGATTAAAAATAACGAAAACCGTGTAGCTCTTACTCCTGCGGGTGTAATGACGCTTACTCAGGCAGGACATTCTGTTATGGTCGAAACAAACGCGGGGGTGGAAAGCGGCTTTCCCGACGCCGCTTATATTGAAGCCGGTGCCTCTCTCCGCACGGAAGCTGCAGAACTCTGGCACGATGCGGAAATGATCATGAAAGTAAAAGAACCTCTTCCGGAGGAATACGGCTATTTCCGGGAAGGACTGATTTTATTTACGTACCTTCATCTGGCAGCCGTGCCGGAACTGGCAGAAGCACTCACAAAACACGGCGTCACGTCCATCGCCTATGAAACGGTGGAAATAAATCACACCCTCCCTCTTCTTACACCGATGAGTGAAGTCGCAGGACGCATGGCTTCCCAGCTCGGCGCGCAGTTTCTTGAAAAACCAAAAGGCGGAAGCGGTGTCCTTCTTTCCGGTATCCCAGGCGTCAAGCGGGGTAAAGTAACAGTCATCGGCGGTGGGGTCGTCGGTACAAACGCTGCAAAAATCGCGATGGGGCTCGGAGCGGATGTCACGATTATCGACCTCAGTCCGGAACGTCTCCGGCAGCTGGATGATCAATTCGGCACAGAAATCAATACACTGATGAGCAACCCGTTAAATATTGCCCAGGCGGTCAAGGAGTCCGATCTCCTTATTGGTGCCGTTCTAATTCCCGGTGCTAAAGCACCAAAACTTGTTACCGAAGCAATGGTTAAAGAGATGCACCCGGGATCTGTGATCGTCGACGTAGCAATTGATCAGGGCGGTATCGTGGAAACAATTGATCACATTACAACGCACGATAACCCGACTTACACGAAGCACGGTGTCGTCCACTATGCTGTAGCGAATATGCCGGGAGCTGTCCCGCGTACTTCGACAATCGGTCTGACAAACGTCACCGTTCCGTATGCGCTTAAGATTGCAGCGTCCGGCGTGAAGGAAGCAGTCCGCCAGTCCGCTCCGCTTATGAAAGGCGTCAACACCGCCGGTGGACACGTTACGTATGAAGCTGTAGCCCGCGATCTCGGCTATGAATACGTTCCCCCGGAAAAAGCACTCGGACTGTAGAAGCAGATTTTGCTGCTATTATAAAAAAGAAAAATCTGTACAAAAAACCTCTGAAGGGATTTCCCTCCAGAGGTTTTTTTATTAACCGGTCACGCCGTAACCAAATACAATTACTAGTACAAGTGCCAGTGCAAACTGAATCCACATAGACATTTTCATGGAACCAGTCAGCGTTCCTTTGCCCGTACGTGTACCGATCATTTCCATCGTGAAAATGAGCCAGAATGCCAGCAGCCCCTTGACCACCGTAGCCCAGTACGGGTTCATAATAATCATCGCAACGCCGGTAACAATAAGCAGTATGTAAAGCAGACGCAGAACCATATGCAGAATCTTTGCCGGCTTTGCTTTTCCTTTATTATGGAACACAACAACAAGAATAAAGGAAATCAGTGCAAGCGCAAAAAATAGTGAATGTGAATGAAGAAAGATATCATAAATTCCCATTCTTTACCCCTCCTTTCCTAAAAAAATCTCACTGCTATCAAGTATAGCGGATATGGCACGGTGACGCAAAAGGAGAATATGTGAACAAAAAAAGAAGGGGCTTCTGCTGTAAAGTAACGCAGCGAAAGGTATTGAAAGAGATTAATCGTCCAGAAAAATTCCCTGTGGCCTGTCATTTCTTACCTGCGTTTTCCCTATCAGATCATGAATACCTTTTTTGTCTTTCCGGAAGATTATCATAATACCACTCACTAGCTGGCTGATACCAAAAGTTACAATCGATAGGAGCTGAAATCCTATTACTTCTCTCCAGAAAGAATGTTTCCAGTTCAGTTTATCTTTCTCTTCTACGGAAATGATTTTTGCCCTGCATATTTTTTTGCCTATGGAATGTCCTTTCCACAAAACTGGAAGAGCGGTGAAATAAGCAATTGCTAAAAGCTGAAATGATAAATCGGATATATTTCCAAATGATACATCTGCGAATATCAAATTAGCGACAGAAAGATAAACAGCCGCAAGCAGCACATTATCCAGAATACGGGCTGCTACTCTGGGCAGCAATCCGGTCGGTGCATAATAACGCATAGTCCCTCCTGTTTATTAGGCGTAAACTTCAGCATAACAGAAAATATCCACTTATTTCTAGCTTGTTCCACGGCAGGGCGGCTGACAAATCTTTCTGACCAACGTTTCTTTCCATTTTAAAAAAACGTCCGGAAGTTTTCCCAGACGGCCACACTCATTTATAATCGCTATGCTGAGTTCGCTGTTGATGACTGGAGAAAAAGAAAAGTTCTAAGTTTCATGAACCCCGTTCTTTATTCGGTCAAACCGGTGGCAGGGCAGAGACACTTATGCAGCATCCCTTCACCATGAGGAATGAAAAGGCCCTTTTATC
>REBZ01000212.1 GCA_007692495.1 Alkalicoccus sp. | reverse complement strand
GGCTTCCTGTTCCCGAAGGATGGACGTCAGAGGAGTTTGCGGACATGCTCCTGGAAAAAGCCCACGTCGTTACCGCTCCAGGCAGCGGCTTCGGCACCCACGGGGAAGGTTTTCTGCGCACAGCGCTTCTTGCCCCGGAAGAAAGACTGAAAGAAGCTGCCGAAAGGATTGGGAAACTTGGGATTTTTTGAAGTTTGCCCTGAAAATAAAGGGGAACGATTTCGTTTCCATGGGGAGGCTTTCTGAACATAACGGCCTCAGATAATTCCATTCTCCTGCGGTTGCGGGAATGGAATTCGGTCTTTATCTTTTCAGAGTCCCCATTTCTCCCACCTCTTTCAAAGAAGGAGGTGGCCAGGCTGTTTATAAAGTATTTTTTATACAGGCCGTAGACATTTCCCTGCTTTCGCCTCCGCAGAACGCTTTCCCGGCGGGCCGGCTTCAGCTCATTTCTTCCTCCCAATGCTCGGAAGAAATGGATCTTCTGCTCGTCCTCTCTCGCCTTGGAGTCGCCTGCTGCCGCTCCAGCAGGAAAATAAAAAGAAGTTTCTTCTTCTAAAAAACGTGTTGATTCCGGCTTTTCTTCCATTCAGGAGAAGCTTTTTCCTCCGGAACTTCCGGCGGGGAGGCCGGTGGGATTGAGCGAAGTCGGAAGATCCTTTTCCATGGCGCAGGCCAAACAGCTGACGACGAGCCCCACGGCAAGCTTCCGCCGGGGAGTGCAGGAGAAAGCTGTACGTTCAGAAAGGGGGAAAAAATGAAAATAGACGTTGAGGGTGTATCAGAAATTGTCATTGAGATTAAATCAATGGAAAGAGCAATTGATTTTTGGTCTAATCAGTTAGGGTTTCCAATAGTGGAACAATGGGGTTATAAGGAAGGACAATTTGATAAAAGTAATGAAAACGTATGGGCTACATGGTTATATCTTGGAGGGCCTACAAGACTAGGATTATGGCTTCCGAGAAATTTCACGGAAAAAGAATTATTGGAGAAAAGAAAGCCAGTTTCTGAGTGGGAAGGCTTATTTGATGAAGGGGGCAGTCACGTTCATTTTGCTTTGTTTATAAGGCAAGATAATTTTGATAGTGTAATTACAGTTCTTGAAAATGCAGGAATTGAAATGAAATTAATTGAAAGAGAAAATAATGGTAATAAAGAGAGAAGATTATATTTTAAGGATACAGAAGAAAACATTGTTGAATTTTATACACTTGATGTGAAAAGTGATTACATAAGCAGACTGCAAAATGGAGAAATAAAATAAATTATATTCCCCTAACCTACCTGTTAAGGGAATAAGACAATAAAACTGAATGAATATTCCTTATATGGAGTTTGGTTTTTTCTATAAATCCAACATTGCTTTAACGAGGACTCTTTTAAGACAGCTTTAATCAATTTCCCAAGTGTGTTTCTTAACAAAATATATGATTATTTCCTTGTTTTTAACCTTGATGTTAGTATTACCTGGGAGCTCGTAGTGAAAGACGTCGACTCCCGGAGGATCAGCGCCGTCTGAAGATCCACTTTTGTGAGTGGGGTTCTCGCAAAAGTTAGCTGAAGACAAGCCCTCGGGAAAGCGTACGTCTGAAACAGAGAGCTTATTAAATATTCCCGTTTGACTGCTCTAATGTATATTATGAAATTCGTTCAGCCTTAGTAAAAAATCAGGAATTCCCATAACTGTTGACAGTATTATTCTCAACAGGAGAATTCCAAAAAGAATTGGCAGAATCATCCATCTCTTAAAAATTCCATAGAACACAAAAAAGGTTCAGGACATACCCCTGAACCTTTTTTCTTTCATTCACTTACAGTGAACCGGCACCTGCTTTATTTTTTCGCCTCTGAGTAGCCGGGCTCCCCGTTAAAGCTGTAAAGATTTTCGATCTTTATCCAGTCAAAGCCGGCTTCTGTAACCCGTCCAAGCAGCTTCTGGATATCTTTATTACTGATAGTTTTCCCTTCCTTCGGGAGAAAACGGCAGCGCCAGTGATCCGTCTGGAAAATATCCGTGTATCCCGGTGGATAGGCGTTCGCTCCGCGGTTCGTAATAACTGTCAGTTCAAAATCCTCTCCGGCAGCCTTTTCCACCTTCTCCCCGAGTTCATCTGAAAGCATTTCATTATTAAAAAGAAAGACGTCCACCCCGTCAAGCTTCCGCTCAATGGATTCATCTTTTCTATCTTTAGCTGCAATGGATACTTTATGCTGGTTTTCTTCTTTCACGGTTTTTTCGTAGTTTGCCGCCAGGAGCTGCTCCGGCTTCTGGCCGAGGCGTTCAATAACAGCGTCGGCAAACTCCTCTGTACCGACAGAAGGGCCGCCTTTAGCTATATCGCCGGTATAAATTCCGTCCTCCAATGTTTTAAACCAGGCGTTCTGAATTTTGGAAGCGGCTTCCGGCTGATCAATATGAAGCAGCATCTGCACTGCCCCGTTCAGAAGCCCGGACGGATTGGAAATACCTTTCCCGGCGATGTCAGGAGCACTTCCGTGAATAGCTTCAAACATTGCGTATTCGTCCCCAATGTTGGCGGAGCCGCCGAGTCCGACACTTCCGGAAATCTGGGCAGCGATGTCCGACCCGATATCCCCGTAAAGGTTCGGCATAACTACCACATCGAAATCCTGTGGAGCATCCGCAATTTTCGCAAGGCCGATGTCGACGATCCAGTGGTCGGTTTCTATATCCGGGTATTCTTCCGCAATTTCTTCAAACACTTTATGGAACAGGCCGTCGGACAATTTCATAATATTGTCTTTCGTAATACACGTTACTTTTTTCCGGTTATGTTTACGGGCATATTCAAAGGCGTGCCTAACAATACGCTCGGTTCCCGGCCGGGTAATAAGCTTCAGGCTCTGAACCACTTCCGGTGTCTGCTGATGCTCGATTCCCGTATACAAATCCTCTTCATTTTCCCGGACAACGACGAGATCCATTTCCGGATGCTTCGTTTTGACGAACGGAGAATAGGAAATTGTCGGGCGGATATTGGCATACAGGCCGAGAGAAGTACGGATGGTCACATTCAGACTTTTGTATCCTCCGCCCTGTGGAGTTGTGATCGGCGCCTTCAAAAATACTTTCGTCCGCTGCAGAGATTCCCATGCTTTGTCCGGAATTCCTGTTGTCCATCCTTCTAAATAGGCATCCTTTCCGATATCAATATACTCCGGCTCGATCTGGGCATCTGCCCTGTCGAGAATTTTCAATACCGCTTCCATAATTTCTGGTCCGATACCATCCCCATAGGCGACAGTAATTGGTGTTTTCGCCATCAAAAAACCTCCTCTATTTGTAGGAAAATTCCTTCTCCTCTACTATTACCCCTGTTATCAGTGGTTTTAATCAAAAGATTTTCAAGGAGAAGAAAAATCTCCAACACCCACCCCGCTAATTAGACAGGAAGAACGGTACATTGATTCATTTTTTACACATGATTCAATATCATAAATCACTTTAAGACAGGGATTTCCGAACATTGTGAATGATTTCCACTTCAGACGGACGCTTTCCGCGGGGCTCGTCTTCAACTAATTCTTCCAGTGTGATCCCTGGAAGAATGGATTTTCAGACTTCGCTTCATCCCGTCGGAGTCACCGTCTGCCGTTTCAATCATCTGATTTATATAGGAACAGTTACGTTATAAATTGACGAAATTTTCATTCAATAAACTTAAAAAGTATATTATGAAATTGATTCATATCAATGATTTTCATACTTTCTTCAAACTTTCTTCATATAATGAATTGAAGAGATGTTTTCCTTGAGGAAAGGGGGCATAAAGAATGTTTACTTTCGATCGCATGCACGATAATTTTTGGGGTGGCAGTATGCTCTTCACAGGGTTTTTATGGATGATTCTGCTTGCTCTGCTGATTGCAGTCCTGGTTATCCTTTTCACCAGGCTTTTCAGCAGTACGAATTCCGGCAGAGATAAGGATA
>REBZ01000096.1 GCA_007692495.1 Alkalicoccus sp. | reverse complement strand
TCACAAGTAAAAGAATCTCCCCTATTATTAAACACTCTGTCTCAATTTGTCAAACAACTTTTAAAAGTAGTTTCAATAACCGAACTCTTCCATAATATCTTCCGCGGATAAAACAGGCTTGGCTCCGTCCTGAATCAGGCGGTTTGTGCCTGCCGAAAGATGATCAGTAATTCTTCCAGGCAGAGCGTATACATCCCGTCCCTGCTCAAGAGCGGTTTCAGCTGTGATCAGTGAACCACTCCGCATTTTAGCTTCCACAACGAATACTCCTCTGCTTAATCCACTGATTATCCGGTTTCTTTCCGGAAAACGGTGCTTCATCGGTTTCACATACGGTGGGTACTCTCCAAGTACGAGGTGATCTTTTTCCAATTCCTCTTTTAGTTTTCTGCTGCTTACTGGGTAGAGGTGCTTCAGCCCGTAAGCAAGGACTGCTGCCGTTTCTCCTCCAAACTTAATAGCGGTTCTGTGGGCCAAAGTGTCTATCCCTGCTGCCATGCCGCTTACAATAACTACACCCTTTTCCACAGCTGGTCTTAAGAGCTCTTCCATATTTTTTTCTGCATGCCCCGAAGGCTTTCTGGCTCCTACTACACCAAGCGTCCTGCTCTGAGGGGGGAGTTTCCTGCCTTTACAATAAAGAACTGCAGGCGGGATAGTCATGTGGAAGAGATGGGACGGATAAGATTCATCAATTAAAGAAATTGTCTTAATTCCGTCTTTAAAAAGCAGCTCCTGAATGTTGTCGTAAGATACAGACCTTGCACGGCGAAGAACTGACTCCAGCATCTGATAATTGTAAAAAGGAGCTTCTCTAATATCAACTGGATTTTTTTCATCTAATAAATTCATTTCCGGGTCATAACGTAAGATTGTATTTACTAATCTGCTGTTGCCTCCACTGCAGTAATGCAGGTGAATTATGCGGTCATTAGTACCCTCTGGAATCATATTTTCTCCTCCGGCTGTCGTATTATTCTGCGGTATATCATAAACCTAAATACCTGAACAATTTTAGTGTCCCTCCCCCTGTATTTTGCAATCTGACTCATTTCATAAAAAAAAGAGCGCGTGAAAAAGGAGCATTCTCCTTTTTCACACACTCAAAAATTTCCGTTCCGGTTTATTTGACCGGGTGTGTAATACATTTATCGTAAATGTTATTTTCTTTCAGCACGGAAATAAGTGTCTCACCCATAACAGCCGGTGTTTCAGCTACCTTCACACCTGCACTGTTGAGCGACTTGATTTTCTCATCTGCTGTACCTTTACCTCCGGAAATAATAGCGCCTGCATGGCCCATACGCTTCCCAGGAGGTGCTGTTTTACCACCGATAAATCCGACGACCGGTTTCGTCATGTTTTCTTTAATCCACTCTGCAGCTTCTTCTTCAGCAGTTCCGCCGATTTCACCAATCATAATCACAGCATGTGTGTCCGGATCTTCATTGAAAAGGTTCAGAACATCAATGAAGTTTGTACCGTTAACCGGGTCCCCACCGATTCCAACAGCTGTTGACTGACCGATTCCTTCTGTGGAAAGCTGGTGTACTGCTTCGTAAGTGAGGGTCCCTGAACGGGAAACTACACCAACATGTCCTTTTTTATGAATGTAGCCCGGCATAATACCAATTTTACATTCTTCCGGAGTAATAACTCCCGGACAGTTTGGTCCGATCAGACGAGTTTCTTTGTCTTCAAGGAAACGTCTTACCTTAATCATATCAATCACAGGAATTCCTTCTGTGATGGTGATAACCAGTTCAACTCCTGCATCCGCCGCTTCCATAATAGCATCCGCTGCGAACGGAGGTGGAACATAAATCACTGAGGCATTGGCACCAGTCTGTTTAACTGCTTCCTCTACGGTATTAAAGACTGGAATGCCTTCAATTTCTGTACCGCCTTTACCAGGAGTTACACCGCCGACAACTTTTGTTCCATACTCAACTGCCTGCTTTGTATGGAAAAGACCAGTTGCCCCGGTGATCCCCTGTACGATCACTTTTGTGTCTTTATTAAGTAAGATACTCATGCAATATCCCGCCTTTCTGCCTAGTTCACTGCTTTAACAATTTTTTCTGCACCGTCCGCCATGGAATCTGCAGAAGTAATATTTAAGCCGGATTCATCCAGAATTTTCTTTCCGAGCTCTACATTTGTTCCTTCAAGCCGAACAACGAGCGGAAGTTCCAGTCCCATCTGTTTTGTAGCTTCTACGATACCTTCAGCAATCACATCGCACTTCATGATGCCACCGAAAATATTTACATAGATACCTTTAACCGATTTATCGGAAAGAATGATTTTAAATGCTTCAGTTACTTTTTCTGCGTCTGCACCGCCCCCAACGTCGAGGAAATTCGCAGGATCACCTTTGTGGTATTTAATGATGTCCATCGTAGCCATGGCCAGTCCGGCACCGTTTACCATACAGCCGATATTGCCGTCGAGCGAAATATAGCTCAGATCATATTTAGATGCTTCGATTTCTTTTTCATCTTCCTCATCCAGATCCCGAAGCTCCAGTACGTCCTTTTGGCGGTAGAGTGCATTGGAGTCAAAATTCATTTTTGCATCCAATGCCATTACATTTCCGTCCCCAGTCGTAACAAGAGGATTTATTTCTGCAATAGAACAGTCTTTTTCCTCAAACGCTTTGTAAAGACCGAGCATAAACTTAACAGTTTTCCCTACGAGTTCTTTAGGGATATTCATGTTAAATGCCAGGCGCCTCGCCTGATAAGGCATTAAACCAGTTACTGGATCAATTACTTCCTTGAAGATCTTTTCCGGTGTTTTCGCTGCAACTTCTTCAATTTCCGTACCGCCTTCTTCAGATCCCATCATGACAATTCGGGAAGTGTCGCGGTCTACAACCAGCCCTACGTAATATTCATCTTTAATATCACAGCCTTCTTCAATAAGAAGACGCTTCACTTCTTTCCCTTCTGGACCTGTCTGGTGCGTGACGAGAGTTTTACCTAAAATCTCCTCCGCATATGTACGTACATCATCCAGATTTTTGGCGATTTTAACTCCGCCTGCATTTCCTCGTCCACCTGCATGGATCTGTGCTTTGACAACGGTTACATCTGTCCCTAAAGATTTAGCTGCGTCTACCGCTTCCTGGCGTGTATAGGCAACTTTTCCATTTGGGACAGCGACACCATAGTCCCTCAATATTTCTTTACCTTGATACTCATGGATATTCATAGCCATCCTCCTTACTTGAGTCACTGCTACTGCTTTTAAAGAAGCATTGTCTTAGGAATAAAACTGCCCCACTCCTGTGAGAACAATTTCACACAATTACCATTTTACAATAGATTGGGAAGATTATGTACAGGAAAGCAAAAAAAAATAGAATTTTTTCATTTTTACATATTGAACCACCCTTGATGAAGGCAATTAAGGATATGTTTTTCATCCCGCCCGGTCTTATTAACTCTTGCCGAATAATCTTATACCATCCCCTTCTTTCCTGCACATTTTTAAATAAAGCTATGTTAAAGTTCACTGACGGCTGGAGACACACTTCGCTTCCAACCGGCAGGCTTGCCGTGGAGGAGATTTTCAGCTTCCTCGTGCTTACGCCCTGCGGGATCTTCCAATCTCCTTCTTCCACGGGCCGGTTTCCGCTTCGTTTTTTCATAGAAAAAGAAAAGTTCTACATTTCATGAACACTGTTCTTTATTTCGTAAAGCCGATGCCCGGGCAGAGACGCCTGCGGAAAAAGAAAGCGGGAAGATCCTCCCGGTCAAAAGGCTTTCTCCGCGGCAGGTGAAAAGAGCCGCAGGCAACCTTCTAAAACACGGAGCTTTAACAGAGCCTTAAATAATATCCGGCCAGACTAGTGGATCAGCTTCAGCTCCCTGCTTCGACAGCGGCATCCTTAACGGGTGAAAAACTTCTGCGGTGCTCATCAATCAGTCCCAGGTCTGTTATTGCCTGTAAATGC
>REBZ01000211.1 GCA_007692495.1 Alkalicoccus sp. | reverse complement strand
AAAAAAGCCGGTGCGCTCTGCACCGGCTTTTTCTCTGTTACTATAAGTGATTATTGATCGTCTTTAATTATTGACCTTTTAGCGAGTGTTTTTCCGTATATCAGTGTCAGTACGAAAGGTACGATCAGGGCAATGAGCATACCGATAAAGAAGGCAAGCCAGTATTGAGGAATAATGGATAATATCCCTGGAATTCCTCCGACACCAATGGATTCAGCAAGGACCCCGTTAATGGCGATAAACATCCCTGCAATAGAGGCACCTATAATGGCGCAGATAAACGGAAACTTAAACCGGATATTAACACCGAACATTGCAGGCTCCGTTACCCCGAGGTAGGCAGATAAAGCAGAAGTACCTGACAGACCTTTAATGTTGTCGTTACGGCTGACAAACATCATCGCAAGCGCAGCAGAGCCCTGGGCGATGTTTGAAAGTGCAAGGATCGGCCATAAAAACGTTCCTTCACCAGTACCTGTGAGCTGCAGGTCGACTGCAAGAAAGGCGTGGTGCATCCCTGTGACAACAAGCGGAGCATAGAGAAGACCATAAACAAATCCGCCGAGTGCAGGAAGCACATCAAAGAGCCATGTAAAAATACCTGTAATGCCGTTACCGAGTGCAAAAGTGATTGGCCCGATAATAACAAATGTAAGAAGACCTGTTACAAGAAGTGCTACTGGTGCAACAACAAGGAGCTGAATGGCATCCGGGATTCGCTCACGGAGCCAGAGCTCCAGCTTTGCGAGTACAAAAGATGCGAAAAGAACCGGCAGTACCTGACCCTGATAACCGATTGCTTCCACGTCAAGCCCAAACAAATTCCATACAGGAACTTCGCCTGCTTCCTGAGCATCAGCGTAGGCCCAGGCGTTAAGTAAATCAGGATGAACAAGAATGAGTCCTAATACAATACCGAGCAGATCGCTTCCTCCAAAACGCCGGACGGCTGACCAGCCGATCAAAGCAGGGAGAAAGGCAAAAGCGGCACTGGCGATGATTTCTATCATATCGGCAAGACCGGCCCACTGCGGATACATTTCTACGAGTGAAAGATCATCATCAAAAATACCAGGGCCTGCGAGAACATTGTTCAGACCAAGGAGCAGACCGGCTGTTACGATAGCCGGAAGAATCGGAATAAATATGTCTGCGAGCAGCTTGACCGCCCGCTGGAGCGGGTTCATTTTTTTGGATGATGCGTCCTTCACATCATCCTTGGAAGCCTCACCGATATTGGTAAGCTCCATCATGTCCCTGTAGACCTGGTCCACCGTACCCTGGCCTATAATAACCTGGAATTGATTGTTAGCAGAAAAAGAGCCTTTAACAATGTCTATTGCTTCAAGTTTATCGGCATCAACCAGATCTTCATCCTTCAGTGCAAGACGGAGCCGGGTGACACAGTGAGTGGCTTTTTCAATGTTATCCTCGCCGCCCAGTGCTTCCAGTATCTCGTGCACCTGCTTTTCATATTTCGCCATTGCAGTACCCTCCTAAACTGTTTTCATTATAAGAAAAGTGACAGGTTGTATATACAAATTATAATTACATTATAAGTTGTATATACAGGTTTTGCAACCGTTTTAATTCCTCCTTTCATGGAAGTAGTATCCTTTTTTTCTTTCCCTGAATGAAGACAGAATAATCCGAATAGATAAAAGCAGAAAAAAACCGCCGGCACAGCCTGAAGCGGTTTTAAACAGCTCTTCCTGAGAAGATAATATTCATTTTAATCAGTCGCCGGATAATCAGAAGGGCAAAAAGCATAAAGGTTGTAAAGCCTATCCAGTAGGACAGAATACGCAGAGCATCGGCTCCCCATGGCGCGAGAGAGGAAACGATCATTCCTCCAAAAAAAGAAATCATGACAGTGAGAAGCACAACGAACACCGGATTCAGTTTTTTGAACATAAGAAATTCGCCATTGTACTCAAGGTTGTTTTTCGTGTAAAGGACGGTTCCACCCCAGAGGCAGACAGCTGTGAATACCACGGCAGCTATAACGCCCGGCAGGCTGCCCATTGATCCTGCCGCATAAAAAAAGGGCGTGGCGTATTCTATCCACCGCGGCTGGCTCCCGATATGGAACAGAAAGAAATCGTGAACCTGCATGAATTCCTGGATGAGTGTAAATATGATTATAGGAAGAAAGCCGAAAATAAAAGTCAAAACGATCTGCGACACCATCTCTCCAGTAATAGACCCGACAAGCAGGGAAAAGGAGAAGAAAAATATATAGCCGAGAAGAGGGGCCCAAAAAATTTCGATCGAAGAAACGAGAGATAGTGCTTCCCGGAACTCGGACTGGTAAATAATAAAATAGGCAGGAAGAAAATTCATAATAAAAAATACACCGACCGCCGTTGACCCGAGAGCCCACTTCGCAAGAAAGAGGGAACTCCTGCTGTATGGCAGTGAAAAAGTAAAGTCACTGCGGCGGGTGTTCCGCTCAAGTCCGATAAGAAGTGAAGCAAATATCACTATAGCAGCCGCAAGAAAAACCGTGAACATTCCCTGCGAAAAGATCTGCATAATATCCCATGCCTGTACTTCATAAACATACTCTTCCGAATAAGCTGTCCTTTCTGACCTCTCCTGCCAGGATTCCACCGATAAAATGGCCTGGAGCGGCATTTGAACTACAAAAAGAGCAAGCAGAATCCAGATAAGAAACTTTGACTGTTTGTAATTTTGAAACCACAGTGCTTTGTTAAACATCATCCGGACCTCCAAGCTTCGCTACAAAATAATCCTCCAGGGACATAGGCAGTTCTTCGTAAAAAAGCGGCCTGCTGTCTGATATTTTTTCTTCAAGGAGGCTGTTGCCGCGCGGGATAAGTACAGTATAAACTTTTCCGGTTTTGTCGAGTATTTCTATTTCGTTTTCCAGAGCTTCAGGCATCTTTTCTGCGAAAGCAAGCTGGATTTTTTTGTATTGATTTTTCATCGTGTCGAGTTCGTAATGACTGTCTACTTTACCTTGTTTAATAAATATTACTTCGTTAACCATAAACTCCAGTTCATCAAGCCGGTGGGAGGAGATAAGGACAGCCAGCCTGCGGTCGGATACTTCCTCCACAAGAAGCTGAAGGACCTGTTTTTTGACGATAACGTCCAGTCCGTCCGTCGGTTCATCCAGTAAAATATAGGACGCTCCTGTAGCAAAAGCTGTAATAAGTGTAAATAGAGCTTTCTGCCCCTTGGAATAATTGCCTATTTTGGAAATCTGTGAAAGCTTGAATCGTTTCATCAAAGAAAAAAGATAGGAGGTGTCGAACTCAGGATAAATATTTTTGTATAAATAAATAAGTTCTTTTGTACTGTAATTTTTTAAAGCTTCCGTCGAGTCGGGAACAAAAATAATCTGTTTTTTTATTTCCGGGTGTTTAAAGATATCGATACCATCGATATAAACACTGCCTCTGGTAGGTGTCAGTATACCGGCCAGCGACCGGAGAAGCGTCGTTTTTCCAGATCCGTTCCTTCCTACAATACCTATAATGCTGCCGGGTTCAACTGAGAAGTCAATATCGGCAAGAATCGGCTTATGGTGTATATGTTTGGAAATATGCTGAACCCTCATTGCTGCCTATCCCTCATTTCCCTGTAAGACTGTTCCGTCCATTCCAAAAATCGTTCCCGGCTCACTCCGGCAACGTGACAGTCCACAATAAGCTGTTTCAGTTCTTCCTGCAGCTTTTTCTGTTTTTCAGGAGGTGCAAAAGGAGGGGGGGAGGAAGATACGAATGTTCCTTTTCCCTGTATAGTAAAGAGGAGGTCAATTTTTTCGAGCTCCTGGTAGGCTTTGCTTACTGTATTCGGATTGACTACCATCTGCGACGACAGCTCCCTGATCGAAGGGAGTTTTTCACCCGGCTGCAGAATACCAGCAGAACACATATTTTTGATCTGATAAATAATTTGTTCATATAAGGGGGTGCTGCTTCTTGGATCAATGCGAAAAAGCATATGTATCTCCTCCGGGTGTATGGCGTATACTAATACACTTCAAACGTATTACAGCCCCCGGCATTTGTCAAATACTGCTTTCACG
>REBZ01000187.1 GCA_007692495.1 Alkalicoccus sp. | reverse complement strand
AGTTTTCCGTGGCGGTACAGAAGCGTGAAAAGCTTTTTCAGTGCGTGCACGTAGCACGTGTCTCTAATTCCTGAAAATCCTTCTTTAAAGTAAGAATCAAAAACTTTTTCGCAGCTGCGGCTCATATGATTCAGCATATCTTCGAGTACTTCGTCTTCTGTGTACAAATATGTTACACGATCCTGTTTCCATTCGATGTAGGAAACCATAACCCCGCCTGCGTTGGCCAGAATATCGGGAATAACAACTCTGCCCTGATCGTGAAGATAACGGTCCGCCTTCGTAGATATAGGGGCGTTCGCTCCTTCCACAAACACCTTCGCGGACACTTTGTCTTTGTTTTCATCCACAATCTGATCTTCGACAGCTGCTAAAATAAGCACATCCACTTCTTCTGTTATGATGGCATCCCGGTCGAGCAGCTCTGCCTTAACACCGGCGTTTTCCAGCTTCTGCTCTGTAGAAGGCAGTTCCCCATGTTTTTCCTGGTAGCGAAGAAGCGCTTCAATGTTCAGTCCTTCCTTACTGCGTAAAGTTACCTCATGGTCACTTACTGCCGTAATACGGTGTTTCAGATCTGTACTGTTGTAAGCCATTTCAGCAGCAACACCGCCGACGTTACCAAAGCCTTGGACTGCGACGTCAATCGCTTCTCCTTGTTCATTCTTTGCAAGCAGGCTGCGAAGGGTCTCCCATTGTTTCTGATGGATTCCTTCTGCCACTGCGTCTTCGCCCGTATTTTTTGCCCAGCTGTGAAGCAGCCATTTATAACTCTGATATACTCCCCGTCCGGTAGCTTCCCTTCGGCCTTTTGCTCCGCCGTTTACAACACTTTTCCCCGTAAAGGCTCCCATGTAATTTTCTCCGGGAGTGATAGTCTTGAATTCGCCGATCATCCAGTCCATGATTTGTTCGTTTGTCCCCATGTCAGGTGCGGGAATATCGTGGGTAGGTCCGATGTCCGGCGCGAAGCGCTGAACATATTTTTTCGCGATAAGATTCAGCTCCCGGTTGGAATAATGATTTGGATGAATCATAACTCCGCCTTTGGCCCCGCCGTAGGGCAGCTCGTGGAGCGCATTTTTCAGCGTCATAAGTATCGCCAGATTTTCTACTTCTTCCTCACTCACAACTTCACTGAACCGGATACCGCCTTTGTAAAAACCGGCAATATTATTATGCTGGATCCGGTAGGCAGGGATCCGTTCAATTTCCCTGTTATCCCGGGAAACACGAATGTAACTTTTGATGATTTTGTCTGTCGTCGTTAATATTTCCGTTCCTGACTGAAAAAAACGCTTTCGAGCCTCGCCTGTTTCTTCTGTAATAAATTCCTTATCTTCATACAGCCGATCCATAATTTCCTCTATTAAATCCTGTGTCTCCTGCACACTCATGCTGCCACCGTCCTTCCTTATATTTTTCAGCTGCTATCTTCCGGCTTATATTCTCCTTTTCCACTTTTTCCTAAGAGAATCATTTCCTCTAAATAACAGCTTTGTAGTATATTTGATCTATTCCACGTGTCCTGCAAAAATAATCCTGCTTCTCCCTATTCAAGCCAGCGTTTTGTCAGATCGTTTTCAATATGCAGCTGGTCAAGAATTCGGGAAACCGTATGATTTACCATGTCGTCAATAGTTTCCGGGTTATTATAAAAAGCCGGCATCGGCGGCATCACTGTTACCCCCATCCGTGAAAGCCGGAGCATATTTTCAAGATGAATTTCGTGAAGTGGAGTTTCTCTCGGGATAAGCAGAAGTTTCCTGCGCTCTTTTAAAATAACATCTGCTGCCCGTGCAATTAAGTTATCAGCAAACCCGTGGGCTACCGAGCTGAGTGTTTTCATGCTGCACGGCACGATAACCATTGCATCGGTTACAAAAGAGCCGCTGGAAATTCTGGCTGCCTGATTTCCTGAAGGATATACGTAATCTGCCAGCTTCTTCACGTCTGAAGGTTTGTAATCAGTTTCTATTTGAATCGTTTTTTCTGCCCACTCGCTTACAATCAAGTGGGTCTCCACCGGAGTATGTTGAAGCGCCTCCAGAAGCCGAATGCCGTAAATTGGCCCGGTGGCGCCGGAAATGCCTATAATAATCCGCTGCGTCATAAAGATCTTCCTTTCTTCTCATTTATTGATTCTTCCGGTGCCGGAACGGTATCCGCACCGATCCGCTGTCTTTTTGGCAGCGGACTGAGGAGGTACCATCCAAGAACTCCGAATAAAGAAAAACCGAGAGCATTAATTCCCCCGTGCCAGCTGAACATCATCTCCGGAGTAATAATTTCGCTTCCTGTCACCCTTCCGATTACGTAAAGAGTAGTCGCTCCCATCGACACGAAAAGAGACCCGGCAGAAATAACAATAAAAAAACCGGCCCGGCCCGGCATGACTGAAAGATGCATCAGCCACCACACACCAAGCCAGGAGAGTAAAACTGCATAAGTGAGTGTATAAAAAATATTCATCGGAGGCCCCTGAATAACTCCGAGAGCAATCAGCGGGGAACCGGCGGCTGTTCCAATTGCAAGAATTCGGAAAGGAATTCCTCCTGCCCTGCCGAATCCTGCCGTCATCCGCCCAAAAGCTCCCGTCAGTACAGGAACTACAACAGCGGAGTAATGATAATGAACAGCTGTCAGTACCATTGTCAGTTCAGAATAAGGAAGCAGGCGGTGGATGCCTGCTTCCGAAAGAACAAGCCAGAAACCTCCGGCTGCCGCAAAAACAAGACCCGTATCGATAATTGTTTCCTCCGCTGGGTATAAACCACGCTTATATGTACGGAACACGCCGCAGGCAGCGAGCAGCAGGGTGAAAATAAACCACACAAAGGCAGTTCCCACTGAAAAAAGAAAGTTGTCCACGGTAACAGCCGCCAGACCGAAAAGTCCTGGAAAAACAGAGAACCTGGACAGATAGCCAAGCCATTTTTCAGAAAGTAGATCGGGATTCTTTGGAACGGCAATGTACAGAAGCATCGGGAAAAGAACCATAAAAGAGAGTCCAAGGGCCATCTCTACAATACTTCCGCCGGTAACGTAGAGCCAAATAACGAAAATAATAGTTCCTGCTGCGGTATTTTTCTCTGGTGTCATCCCCGGCGCCTCCTCTGCTAACTTGCTGTGCATTTATCCTTTCCCGCTTTTGAAAGGCTCTAAGCAGTTTTTCTCCAGCTTTGATCCAGTCTGCTGCTGGAGAACTGCACTTCCCTCCGGCAGACGCTCTTAAAAAATGACTTGCAGACTCGACAATGCTTTTTCTTTGGAGATGTGTCTACCGGCTTAACTGAGTCATGAAAATATAGCGGTCCCCGCGGAAATAAGAGCTCGTTATTTCAAAGCACCGACCATCCTCGAGCAGACTTTTACGCCTGATGAGAAGCAGCGGATCACCGGCTTTAACTTTTAGAAGTTCTGCCAGATTATCATCGGCAGTAACAGCTTCCATACTCTGTGAAGCTCCACTGACTTTCAGCCCCGTCTTTTCAGCGTACTCGTAAAACGATCTGCTGAGAACTTCTTCGGGAATCTCGGGGAACATCCCGGATGGCACAGTCATAATTTCGTAGGCCATCGGCTGATTATCAGCAAGGCGTATACGGCAGAGACGCCGTCCTCTTCGGTCATTAAAAATTTCCTGCTCCTGCTCATTCAATTCTATTTCCTCAAAGGAAACGACTTCCGCTCCAGGTCTCATGCCTCTTTGATACATTTCCTCCGAAAAGCTCGTCATCTGCATCAGAGGCATTTCCAGTTTTTTGCGTCTGACAAACGTCCCTCTTCCTTTCTGCCGTTCCAGCAGGCCGTCCTGTACAAGGTTTGTCACCGCCTGGCGGATCGTCATCCGGCTCACATCATACTCTTCAGCAAGAAGCCGTTCAGAAGGGATGACGTCCCCTTCCTCCCACTTTCCGGAATCTATGTTTTCTCTTATTATTTGTTCCAGCTGATAATATATTGGAATCGGTGAATCTTTTTTTAACATACAAAAACTCCTCCAAAAGCATCACATTTTTTCAAGTATATCATATGTCTTTTTTCCAATGCGCAC
>REBZ01000217.1 GCA_007692495.1 Alkalicoccus sp. | reverse complement strand
AAAAAAAAACGACCCGGAGGCCGTCTTTCAATTAATTTTCCTGCTTGGAAATATACTCTTCCAGCTCTTTTACGATTTCCTTCGCACCCATCGGGCTCAGGATAATCTTGCCGTTTGCAAGGGAAAGGTTGTCGTCGGAAACTTCACCTGTTACCTGGCAAGTCATGTTCGGCTTATATTTTTTTAGAACAATGCGATCGTCATCCACATAAATTTCCAGAGCGTCCTTCTCCGCAATATCCAGCGTGCGGCGGAGTTCGATAGGAATTACCACGCGGCCCAGTTCATCAACTTTTCTTACAATACCTGTAGATTTCATTAAAAATTCTCCTCTCTTATCCTCTTGATGATTTTAATTTCTCAGAAGCTGTACGAAACGTCATTTTTCGACAAAATCCTGTTAAATGTATAATACCAATACTTTCAAGGTAAGTCAATAAAAACTACCTTAAAATAAGATAATATTAACAAATATCTCAGCAGAAGGGAAAGCACCCGTTATTTTGTCCAATATAGCCATCATTTTCTGTCATTTTCTCTCTATATTAACAGGAAAATTATTCGACATCTTGCGACAAAGGCGTTACGACTCTATTCTATACCCATAAAAACCATAAATGTAACAAAAATCCATAAATTAATATAAAAATAAATATTTTTACAAATAAATGGCAATTATGTGAATTTTAAAGGGATAATATGGTTTTTTTATAAGTAAAACATTGTTTTCCTGCTTCCGGCTCTTTTTATGAAAATGAGGAAAATAAACAGAAGTAATTCGGTTGACACTTCTGCTTGTCTCCGGTATATTTTCAAGGAGAGTATGTGTCCAGAGTGAATAAAAGTCCTTCAATGAAGGGATAAGTAGAAAGGAAAATCCATAACAGAGAACCGGGGGAAGCTGGAAACCGGAATGGAGGCCCTTTTGAAAATGGTCCCGGGAGAAGCCGGTTTTTCGAGCCTCTACAGGTAAGGGAAACTGCGTACCTGCGCGTTAAGCAGCGGGCAGCTTTTTAAAGCTGCACACAGCAAGGCTGACAGTTCTGTCAGTGAAGCCGGGTGGTACCGCGTGAGTTCCAGCTCTCGTCCCAGTAGAGGACGGGAGTTTTTTCTGTTTTTGAAGGGATTTTCCGATGAAAGCGGACAAATCGCATTTTTTAAAGGAGGAAATACATTATGCCAGACAAAAAAACATTTTACATTACGACCCCTATCTACTATCCAAGTGCCAAGCTCCACATCGGACACGCCTATACTACGGTGGCCGGAGACGCCATGGCACGGTACAAGCGCCTTCGGGGATACGATGTCCGCTACCTGACCGGGACGGATGAGCACGGGCAGAAAATCGAAACGAAAGCACAGGAAAAAGGAGTATCACCTCAGGAATTTGTGGATGATGTCGTGCAGGACATTAAAGGTCTGTGGCAGAAGCTCGATATTTCCTATGACGACTTTATCCGTACAACAGAAGAGCGGCATAAAAAAATCGTGGCAAAAATCTTTGACCAGCTTCTGGAGCAGGGGGATATCTACCTCGATGAATATGAAGGATGGTATTCGATTTCCGACGAAACTTTCTACACCGAACTGCAGCTGGAAGACAAGGAATATGATGAAGCAGGAAATGTCACCGCCGGAAAAAGTCCGGACAGCGGACATCCGGTCGAAAAGGTACGGGAGGAATCCTACTTTTTCCGGATGAGCCGTTATGCAGACCGACTCCTGAAGTATTATGAGGAAAACCCGGAGTTTATTCAGCCGGAATCCCGTAAAAACGAAATGGTCAACAATTTCATTAAACCCGGCCTGGAGGACCTTGCTGTGTCCCGTACTTCCTTCGACTGGGGAGTGAAAGTAGACAGTAACCCAGAGCACGTTGTCTATGTATGGATCGACGCACTTTCCAACTATATTACAGCGCTTGGCTACGGGTCGGAAGACGACCGTCTGTACCAGTCCCACTGGCCGGCTGACGTCCACCTTGTCGGAAAGGAAATTGTACGTTTTCATACGATTTACTGGCCGATAATGCTGATGGCTCTCGACCTGCCGCTGCCGAAAAAAGTTTTCGGCCACGGATGGCTGCTGATGAAAGATGGTAAAATGTCGAAGTCGAAAGGAAACGTCGTGGACCCGGTGCCGCTGATCGACCGTTACGGCCTGGACGCTGTCCGTTACTACCTTCTTCGGGAAGTGCCGTTTGGTTCGGACGGAGTATTTACACCGGAAGCATTTGTGGACCGGATTAATTATGACCTCGCCAACGATCTCGGGAATCTCGTTAACCGCACGATTGCGATGGGTAACAAATATTTTGACGGAAAAATTCCCGCATACGTTAAAGATGCGACCCCTTACGATGAATCACTTGTGGAGCTCGTCAATGCAACGGTGGATAAAGTGGAAAATGCGATGGAGGATATGCAGTTTTCCGTAGCACTCTCTGCTGTCGGCCAGCTGATCAGCCGCACGAACAAATATATCGACGAAACACAGCCGTGGATTCTCGCTAAAGATGAAACAGCCCGGGAACAGCTTGGGTCCGTGCTGCATCACCTCATGGAATCCATCCGCGAGATTTCTGTTATGATGCGCCCGTTTCTTACAGAAACACCAGAGAAAATCCGGCGCCAGCTTCATATTCCAGAAGAGCTGATGGAGTGGGAAACACTGAAAAAATTCGGAAGCCTTCCTGAAGGAACACGGATTATTGAAAAAGGCGAACCACTTTTCCCACGACTCGATACGGAAGAAGAAGTGAAAGCGATTGTCGAAATGATGGGCGGCACGGTGAAAAAGGAAGAGGAAGAGAAACAGGAAGAAGCGGTCGACGCACCGGAAGTGGATGAAATTACGATCGAAGACTTTTCCAAGGTCGATCTGCGCGTAGCGGAGATCGTCAGTGCGGAGAAAGTGAAAAAAGCAGACAAGCTGCTGAAAATTCAGCTTGATCTCGGCTATGAAAAGCGGCAGGTAGTTTCCGGCATTGCGAAGCATTATTCCCCGGAGGAGCTTCCCGGCAAAAAAGTAATCTGCGTTACGAATCTGAAACCGGTCAAGCTTCGGGGAGAGCTTTCCCAGGGGATGATTCTCGCTGGTTCATACGAGAAGAAGCTGACCCTTGCTACGGTTTCTGATGCCCTGCCGAACGGCTCGCAGGTAAAGTAAGCCTGACGTAATAAACTAATAAAAATTTCTTCGGCAGTGATTTTCCTGCCGGAGGCATTTAAAAAGCTGCATGGAGCATGCGCCTGGAAGAACGCTTCCTGAAAAGCTTCATGCTCCATGCCGGAAGGGAGCATTTAATGCTGATCGATACACACGTACATTTGAACGCGGACCAGTTTGAAGCAGATGTCGATGAAGTGATAGAACGGGCCCGGGAGGCAGGGGTTAAGGAAATGGTCGTAGTTGGATTCGATACGAAGACGATCAACATTGCGATGGAGCTCGTGGAAAAGTACGATTTTCTTTATGCGGCGGTCGGATGGCATCCGGTGGACGCAGTGGACTGCGATGACGAAAAGCTGGCCTGGATTGAAGAACTCGCCTCCCACCCGAAAGTGGTGGCCATTGGCGAAACAGGGCTGGACTACCATTGGGACAAGTCCCCGCGGGAGGTACAGAAGGAAGTTTTCCGGAAGCAGATTGCACTTGCAAAAAAAGTCGGTCTCCCTGTTATTATTCATGACCGGGAGGCGCACGAGGATATTGTGGAACTTCTCCGGGAGGAAAAAGCAGAGGAAATCGGAGGAATTATGCACTGCTTTCAGGGAGATATCAAGATGGCGGAAGCCTGCCTTGATATGAATTTTTATATTTCTTTTGGAGGCCCGGTGACGTTCAAAAATGCTAAACTTCCTAAAGAAGTGGCCAAAACTATCCCGAAGGACCGTCTCCTCGTCGAAACCGACGCACCGTTTCTTGCTCCCCACCCTTACCGGGGAAAGCGGAACGAACCCGCCTATGTGAAGCTCGTAGCTGAGCAGCTGGCAGAGCTGCGCGGAGAATCCTATGAGGAAACAGCAGCTGTAACAACGGAAAACGCACGCAGGCTTTTTAAAATATAGCC
>REBZ01000189.1 GCA_007692495.1 Alkalicoccus sp. | reverse complement strand
TCATCCCGAAAAATTCACCTTCATTTTCACTGTGACCTCTTGCAAAGATGATTGTACTTTTCGTAATACCGTGCTTTTGTTTCAGAGTTTCCAAAACAGTTGATGAAATTTTTTTGTCCACCATTATGAGGACTGCAGCATATTCTGAAGCCATTATGTTCCTCCTTTGCTATTCCCTTTTACCCTTATTCCCATTTTTCCATTTATTAATCAGATAACTATGTTAAAGTTCGCAGTTGACGGCTGGAGAAAAACTTCACTTCCAACCGGCAGGCTTGCCGTGGAGGAGATTTTCGGGTAGGCTGCGCCCTGCGGGATCTTCCAATCTCCTTCTTCCACGGGCCGGTTTTCGCTTCGTTTTTTGCATAAAAAAAGAAAATTTCTACGTTTCATGAACCCTGTTCATTCTTCCGTAAAACCGATGCCAAGGTGATGTTTCGAGACGCCTGCGGAAAAAGAAAGCGGGAAGATCCTCCTGGACGGAAGGACAGCCGCGTGCGCGGCAGGTGAAAAGAGCCGCAGGCGACTTTCAAAAACAACACGGAGCTTTAACAGAGCTTTTTTATTAAATCGATAATAAAAGTTAGAAAATTCATAATAGTGATTATTTTTGCGGTCAAATTGTTGTAAACTATATACAAAGCAGGTGTTTAAATCCTGCACTTGCCAGGTTGTGCCGAGTGGTGGCTCACGTCCCTTTATCAAACGTAAGACCATTCAAATTTTTAAAGGAGGGTTTTGTATGGAGCGGGAAGTAGGACTGATTCCTTTCAAGGTGGAAAAAAGGTTCCGGACGTACTCACAGGTACCAAAAGGAATAGAAATGGTGGAAGCACCGGTGTACTGGGAAAAAACAAGGGGAGCCGGCCAGGTCATTGCCGTACTCGATACAGGCTGCCAGTCCGATCACCCGGACCTTAAAAACCAGATTATCGGCGGGAAAAATTTCACCCGGGATTACGGAGGAGACGAAACCAATTTTGAAGATAATAATGGCCACGGAACTCATGTAGCCGGAACGATTGCTGCAGAAGAAAATGGAAACGGGGTAGTCGGTGTAGCACCGGAAGCCAAACTGCTTATTCTGAAGGTACTCGAAGGCAGCGGTGGAGGAGACATGCAGGGGATTATTGACGCTGTAAATTATGCTGTTGCCTGGCGCGGAGAAAATGGCGAACGTGTCCGTGTGATGAATTTGTCCCTCGGGGGACCTCAGGATATACCGGAACTTCACGAAGCAGTAAAAAATGCTGTTTTGGATGGGGTGTCTGTCGTATGTGCTGCAGGGAATGAAGGAGACGGCAACCTCGACACGGATGAATTCGCTTATCCTGGAGCCTACAATGAAGTAATTCAAGTAGGAGCCGTGAATTTTGAAGGGCAACTGACGAGGTTTACGAACACCAATGACGAAATTGATCTCGTGGCTCCGGGTGAATACATCCAGTCTACGTATCTGGAAGGGGGATATTCCGAGCTGACAGGAACGTCGATGGCGGCTCCTCACGTAGCGGGAGCCGTGGCCCTGGTAACAAACTGGGCCGAGGAAGGATTCAGCCGCCGTATTACAGAAGCAGAAATGTATGCCCAGATTATCCGCAGGACGACTCCGCTCGGCCACCCACTCACCGCGGAAGGGAATGGACTGATCACACTGGCGCTTGTGGAACGAATTTCCACCTGGTCAGAGGAGAAGCCGGCCATTTCTTAAACTCGCAGTACAGGGCCCTGACTGTAAACAGGGGCTGCCGACGTAAGGACAACCGGGAAGGTCAGGAAGATCAAAAGTGCTCTTAAAACCGGACGGAACGGTGAAGGAACGGTGAAATGAAACTTTTACTGGCTGGAACGATTCCGGTACAGCCGCAAAAAAGCCTCCAAGAGCGGGTAACCGCTTTTGGAGGCTTAATTTTTATGCTTTACTTTTTATTCTTCCGGAGGCAGCATGTCATCGCGGCGTCCAGTTTCATTTGGGTCCGGCTTAAATGTCTTCGTAGTATTCGAAGGGCCGTCATCCTTTACGTCCGTCGGCTGTGGTTCTGCCGCCGGGTTTCCGGGTTTGTTTCCTTCTTCTTTTGCTTTGTTATCCATTTCCTCAAGCTTTTTACGGGCGTAGTCGCGTCCGCCGATACCAAAGGCGATCGCAAATGCTACGGCGAGAGATCCAAGGATAAGCATGAAGGCTGTATTAACGATCGTAGAAGCGAATTCCAGCTGATCGAAAGCCATGAATACTGCAAAAGCAATGATCACGTACTTAACGATATTGGAGAAAAGTGCGCTGTCAGCATACTTCCGGATCAGGTTTCCAAGGTAATGACCTAGGAAAAGTCCAAGAAGCAGAATAAGCAGGGCACTTACAAGCAGCGGCAGGAACGCCAGAATGGCTTCGCCGATGTTGTTCAATACGCCGAGCTCCAGTACGTTCAGAGCCTCTACGGTGAAGAATAAAACAATTAATACTTTTACGGCCTGCCCAAGTATGTTGGACAGCTTAAGAGATTCTTTTTTCGGTCCTTCCATCTGGAAGAAGCTGTAGACATTGTTGATACCTGTACGGGCAAGCAGGCTCGTCAGCAGATCTCCGACGAATCTGGCGATAAAGTAACCAACAAGAATGAGTACGATCGCTACAGCGACCATTGGAATCATTTCCAGAATCATACTGAATACATTGTTGATCGGCTCTGAAATCATCTGAATGTTCAGTGCTTCAAGTGCAACAGTAATGATAGGAATCAAAATCAGGATAAAAACAACATTTGCAATAATATTTGAGAGTTTGGGACCCTGAGCGTCCGGTTTACCCTCCATGTTCGTTACACGGTTGAACCAGTGGTCAATCTTTACACTGTCCAGCAGGTTCGCAATAAGGTTTTTCACGAGACGGGCAACAAAAATACCTACAAATAAAATGATTGCTGCGGCAAAGATATTAGGTAAAAAGGCCAGGAACGTTTCCATCATGTTCATAATTGGTCCGGAGACGGCTTCCATGTTCAGTGCATCGAGAATAGCCGGCAGGAACAAAAGGAATACAAGGAAGTAGGCAACTTTTGCAATGGATGAGAGAATGGAAGCTCCCTGTTCCTCATCTTTGACCAGTTTCGTTTTAGCCATTCCGCGGTGGGCACCCGCTTTTTTCAGTCCCTTACTGATAATATTTTTTACAGCAAGAGCAATTACCCAGGCTAATAGCAGAAGTAAAAGGGCAATAACTATGTTTGCGAGACCTCCGATGAGATCTCCCAGCATTTCTTGAAACTGATTACCGAGGTCATTCATACCATATTCCTCCTTTGAGTTAAATTTTTACTGTTCAAAGGTTATTTTCCCGGATATTTCCTCTTTAAACATTACACTCCTATTACATGAAGAAAAAAACAGAAGAAACACAGAGATTGGTAAACTGGTAAATTCAGTATAGGCAGTTGTTAAAGTCTTTTGCAGCAAAGATAAAGATACAAAGAATCACGCAAAAGAACCCCCGGGGAAGAAATATTCCACCGGGGGTATAAAAGAATTTATTCTCCTTCTTCTTCTTCCTCACCAATAAAGCTCTGCACTTCCAGTGTATCCCAGAAGGTGATATCTGCTGAATTGATGGAGCGGTCTGCGATAGCTTCAATAGCAGCTTCCATAGACACTACTCCCTGCTGAATCAAATAGCCGTTGCTTTTCTGGCCGAGTACTTGATCCGGGTTGGAATGGTCAATCATGCCGCGCATTTCAAAAAGAAGCGCAGCAATATCATACTCATAGGCAAGTCCGTTCCTCGCAATGGTATTGGCATCCCCTCCGTTGTATTTTCCGAGAAGACCAAACCCTCTGTCCTCTACGGCATCATACATAACAGAACCAAGCTGCTTCGACATTTCTACTACTTCCGGATCTACGTCTTCATTTGTAGGGTAAAGAATGGATCCGGAAACAAGTTCCCCATCAATTCCTGATTTCGCACCCTGGTGGTGAAAATCTACGAGGTAATCAATATCATAGGCATTAAGAACATTATCATGAAAAGCCTGCGTTTCCGGCTGCTCCTGTGTATTGTGGTCACGGTTCAGGTCCACATTTTCTG
>REBZ01000209.1 GCA_007692495.1 Alkalicoccus sp. | reverse complement strand
GGGCAGCTTCTTTGGAATTTATACGTAATAGAGTGTGAAATTTCACTGGTGCAGCCCCTCTTAAAACTGTGCGGAGTTCTCATAGAGTCTGATACAGTTCCGGGAGCTTGGATGGAATACTCCGGAACTTACGGAGAAAATAAAAGGAAGCCGAATATAAAAGCCATGAGCGAGCCTATAATACTGAGACTTGTATACCAGAGAAAAGGCATCCGTTTTCCGGAACGAAGCAGGTTGACAGCTTCTACGGCAAAAGTGGAAAAAGTCGTAAAAGCACCAAAAAAGCCGGTGCCGGCGGTAACGAACCATGGGTCGTCATAGGCATCCAATGGAATAGTCTGCATATACAGGCTTAAAAAAACACCCAGGCCGAAGGAGCCGGCTGTATTTACGAGAAGCATCGGCATCGGGATGGACTGCTTCGAAAATTTCCGTGCGAAAAACATTCCGAGCATGTACCGGCATACTGCGCCTGCTGCCCCTGCCGACATCAGCCAGATAACTGTCATGGGGAAGTTCCCCCTTTCCCTCTAAAAAAGAACGAAGTGGAATAGAAGCCTATAAGAGCGGCAGCCAGGCCTCCAAAAATAGACACTCCAAGGTAAATTACCGGGGTTGAGGCCTCCCGGGCAGCGAGCATTACTGTATCAGAAGCAAGGGTGGACATAGTTGTCAGCCCGCCGCAGAAGCCGGTTCCGATCCCGACTTTAACCCATTCAGGTGCTTTTTTTGTCAAAAACCAGGCTGTAACGGCACCGAGTATAAAACTGCCGCCTATATTTTCAATAATTGTTCCGTAAGGATAGTCCGAGGGAAGGACGGCGAGGTTAATTATGTAGCGGAGAAGAGTCCCGAGAGCTCCTCCTGCAGCAACGGCTGCAATAATTTTCATTGACATCCTTTCCGCTCCTTTCTGCGGTCAATAGAAGCTTTTATTACATTTTTTCATTTTAACATGGAGGCGGGAAGAACGTAATTGGGATATTTTCTTTCCCTATGCTGAATTCTGCATAGTATTAACGATAAGACCTCGTCAGGTGAGGGTTCTGTGCAGGAGATAGAGGCCAACAGAAACTATCCACATAAGGTAGTTTTGGTACTTGCACAACGATTGGAATGAATAGTCTAAAATGGTTCCTTAATCCATCACGTAAAAAGTCCCGGCCGATTCGGCCGGGACTTTTTAAGATATAGGTGCTGTTAAACCCCCGGGGTGTTTTCAGAATACCAGTGGGGAAATCCTCAAACTTTGTCAGGCTGCAGAAAAAGCAGTGAATAGTGACGGCGCTTTAAATAAAATAAAAGGATTAGTGCTGAATCTTTTCTCTTAGTTCCGGTGAACGTTTTAACATAAACTGCTCCAGTGTAAGCTGCCAGTGAACCATCTGCAGCTGCTCTCTCGCTCTCAGCATACCCGCTTTTTCAAGCACACGGATAGATCCTGTATTATCGTGCCGGCATTCTGCTGTTACTCTGGCAAGTCTGCATTGATCAAAAGCATAGGAGAGTACAGCTGAAAGGGCCTCGGAAGCATATCCTCTGCGGCGCTGATTTTTGCATATACCATAGCCGACCTCTATTTCTTTGTCTATGTGCGGTTTTCCTTTAAACCCAATATCACCAACGACTTCACCGGTCGTATTCAAAAAAATAATCCAGGGACCCCAGCCGTATAAAGAAGGATCTTTTTGGAGAGTTTGAAGGTGGGCGTTTAAATGAGCAGGGAAATAGTTGGCACGGAGCAGGCTTGGGAAAAGGTCGATAGAAAGTGCTTCAAGTCTGAGTCGTGGTGAGTGAATGACCAGTTCCATAAAAAAGTCCCCTTTCGGACTGCAAATAACATACTCTTTTAAAGATTCCCTCTTATTCATATAAATAAACAATGGAAACTCCGTTTCTGAATGAAGGGGGTCTCTGCGTCCTGAAGTTGGTCAGAATCAAAATTATCCGGTACTCTGAAAAAGCCGTCAGCAGGTGCGGAATACGGACGAAGAAGTCTCTGCGCTTTCCATACTATCAGGAAATAAATATAATCAGAAGGTAGGTCAGAGCACCGAGAAACAGCATAGTTTCAATGATTGAGCCTGTTTTGTAAAGCGGCAGACTTGTACGCTTTTTCCGGAACGGATAAAAGAGAGGGACGCCGCCGTAGGAAAATAGATCCGCCGTTATATGGGCGGCTATTCCAAAGCAGATACCTGCGAAGAAAGGCTGATCCAGCTGTAAAAAGCCGTAAAGAGCCAAAAAAAGGACGATGCCGGAGTGGGTGATCCCCCGGTGCCCGAATAAAAATTTGATGACAAAAGACAGTGGTTTTGCCCGTCTTCCAAGCCAGGAGCGGGTTTCGTCAATGTCAGGGAAAACTGCGCCGATTAAAATGCCGGCGCCGGCTGCGACACCTATCTCCCCCGAAAAAATAGGGAGGGGGCTTTCGGAAAGAAAAACAGCCCCTGCAGCAGCAGTGGCAAGATGACTATAATATCTCAAATGCGAACACCCTTTCTGGTTATCGGGCTTTAGTTTACCATAGGAAAGGAAGGTAGAAAAGCAGAAAAATCCTTGCAGAGGGTGATTTTTTAAAAATGAAGCTATGCTGAAAGTTTGTTGTTGATGAGGGAAGAAAAATTCCGCTCTATCAACACGAAGTTTTAACAGGGCTAATAATGAAAGGAGGATTCGGTACGTGGAAAAACCGCATTTATTTCAAAACAGAGCATTTCTGCTCGTATGGATGTCAGGACTTACAGTTATGCTCGGATTTTCTATGTTCTTTTTATCTGTTTCGTGGTTTATCGTGGACGTACTGGAACAGCCGGCGGTCCTTGGGATCGTTTTGATGGCCGTATCCATTCCCCGGGTAGCCATGATGATTTACGGAGGGGTGCTCGCGGATAAAATCAGAAAGTCCTTCATTATGTTTACGACGAACTTTCTCCAGGTACTTGTTATGGTGGCCATGATTATTTTATTCGTAAATGACTGGCTGCAGATCAGTTCACTCATAGTTATTGCTCTTATATTCGGTTTTCTGGACGCCTTTTTCTTTCCGGCTGTTTCTTCCATGATACCGATCATTGTCCGGGACGAAGAACTTCAGAGAGCCAACTCTCTTTTTCAGGGTTCGACGGAACTTATGTTTATTATAGGCCCGCTTATAGCAGGATTTCTCCTTACAATCGGTGATTTCACGCTTACGTTTTCAGCAGCGGGGCTGTTTATTTTATTTTCCACTGTTCTCGTTTTTCCTCCCTTTATTAAAGATCCGGAGCCGGATAAGAGGCCGGAAGGGAGCACCGCAGTTACAGATTTAAAGGAAGGGCTGGCATACGTATGGAATTCCTCCCTTCACCGCTCAGGGACGTTTACAATTGTTATTATTAACTTGTTTATGATCGGTCCGCTGATTGTAAGCTTCCCGATTCTCGTCAGTGCGCTTGGTGGTACACCGTTTGAATTAAGTTTGCTGGAAGGAGGACTGGCGGCAGGAACTTTCCTGGCAAGTGTGGCGCTGATCGCCTGGAATGTCCGTAACAGAAGGGGAAGACTCGTTCTTTATGCACTGCTGGCGAGCTTTATTCTTTTTTTCGTGTTCAGTCAGGTCGAAACAATGCCTTTTCTCGTACTGCTCACGGCTTTCAGTGGTTTTGCAGCGATGTTTGTTTATCTTCCGACCGTGACAATGGTTCAGGAAAAAACGGATAAAGCGAAGCTTGGAAGAGTGATGAGTATTATTACACTCGCCGCAAGTGGATTTGAACCGGTGGCTTTCGGACTGATTTCCCTCCTTGTTGCAGCACAGCTTCCTATTCAGACAATTTTGTCTGTAACAGCTGTAACAGGTCTTCTGCTCGGAGTACTGCTCGTATGGAAAAGTCCTGACTTTCGTAAAATGGATTAACGCCGCTTCAAAAAGAGGAGGGATAAGCTATCAGCCCGGTGTGTTTATATTGTTTAAAAAAGACAGGAGAATCCGCCTCAGACCTTCCGGGTCGCTGAGCATGGGGAGGTGTCCTGTTTCCAGCTGCTGGACAGAATCGGGTGAGAAGTTTGCGATCATTCTTTTCTGCATGGATGAATTAAACTCCCTGTCTTTCGTCAGGAGAATGTACA
>REBZ01000208.1 GCA_007692495.1 Alkalicoccus sp. | reverse complement strand
TTTTCATTTTATCGGTATTAAGCTGAAGCATTTTATCCGGATTATCATTTTTAACAACTGTCATGCGGCGGCTTTCTTCTTTCATAAGTTCTTCGTTTTTTAAAAGCTGAATGTAGAATACCTGCTGGGATTTATTGAGCCGGTCCCAGAGCTTTTCATTTTTCATCTGTTCAATCCAGTTCTCCAGTATCGCTGATTTTTCCGAAAGGCTGCGGATAATTTCATATTGAAGAACATCGAGCATAGCTGCGGTTTCTACTGCCTTCTGGACATCCCCTGAGGTGAGCGGGCGTTTTTCAGATTCCAATTCAGCCAGATGTTTTTGAAAATTTTCATATTCAGTTCGATACTTCAGCTGAAGAGCAAGTACTGTTTCGATCGTTTCGTATCCCTCCGCAAGGACAGAAGCCGGTTCTTTTCCCATCAGTTTAAGAGGGGCCCGGAAAAACTCCAGGTTGATTCCGGCGCGCATGCGGCCGTCCTCTTTGATTTTGGCAGTAAGCGAATAAAACTGAAAAAGCTTCTGATGAGCTTTTAGGGCGTCTTTTGATATTTCCTGACCTGGAGAAAGGACAGCATGACCGGTGACCTGTCGTGCTTTTATGTACTCAATCAGAAAATACTCCTCTCCGCCTTCTTCTGCAGGGAAAGGGTAGACATGAACTTTTTCAAACCACTGTCTTGTACGCCGTGCTTTTCGTTTAACTGTCAGTTTCTTTCTATTAAACATACTGAACCGCCTTCCTGTGGAAATGTATCTGTTCATAGTCTATCATAAATACAAACGGATCAGCCCGGCAGATCTGAAGCTGGAAAAAGCCGCGTACGGAAACAAACTTATGCATTTATTTTGTAATAAAGAGGCAGTTGAAAATTTTCTCCACAAAAAGTACATAGAGGCCTTCTGGAAAAACTGAGCGAAAGGAGAGTTTTAGAAGGAAGGCAATCTTGAGAAAAAATACGGGTGAAAGGAACTTCCTCCGCGGGGAGCGGGCCGGCCTCAGCTGATTCTGCCGGCTTTCGTCGGGCAGAATGGGTTCTTTAATCGCTCTGGAGTCTCCCATGACTCTGTTAAAGCTTCGTTTAAAAAAAGTTGATTCCGGCCCTTGCACCTCCCGTGGAGAAAGCTTTCAGATCTCCTCCACGGCAGGGGGGAAGCGAAGTATTTCCTTTAATCATCAACACAGAATTTTAATAGAACCGAATGAAGGGGGAAAGCATAATGGAATGGCATATCAAAAAATTTGAAGCCTTGTCTCCGGAAGAACTTTACCGCATTCTGCAGATCCGGGTGGAAGTATTTGTTGTGGAACAGAACTGTCCGTACTCGGAAATTGATGGAAAAGATAAATACTGCTGGCATTTATATGCTGAAGAAAACGGGGAAATACTAGCTTATGCGAGGCTGCTTCCTCCTGGAATCAGTTATGAAGAGGCCGCAATAGGACGTGTGCTCGTTGCAGGGCCATACAGAGGACGCGGATTGGGAAAAGAGCTTATGACACAGTCGCTTGTATTTCTGAATAATAAAATGAATTACAGCGGAATCCGTCTCCAGGCGCAGGAGTATGCAGAAAAGTTTTATTCGTCCTTTGGTTTTCAAAAAATCTCCGCAGCCTATCTGGAAGATAACATACCGCATGTAGACATGAAAAAGTTGGACTAGGAAAAACAATCCTTAAGATGTATAATAATGGGAGTTAAGTGGTTGGAGGGACGAATGGAGGGAAGCAAAATGGGCAGTATTTGTTATGAAAATATTATTCGGACCCTTCCAGTAGGGTATGCTTATCAAAAAATGATTTTTGAAAATGGAGAAGCTGTAGATTATCTCATTCTGGATATGAATGACAAAATGAAGGAAATTCTTGGTCTGCAGATGAATGATACCGTCGACAAAAGAATGCAGGAAGTTCTTCCGGCTCCGGAAGAAAAGCACAGGAACTGGGTTCAGACCTATAATGAAGTACTTACTAACGGTGAGATGATGATTCTGGAGAGGTATTCCCATACTCTTCAGCGCTGGTACAAAGTACATGTTATCCCGCACGAAAAAGAACTTTTTTCTGTCATATTTATGGATATTACTGAAGAAAAAGAGACGTTCTCCATGCTGGACACTTTTTTTTCAAGCAGTGTCGGTCTGCTTGCAAGGCTGGACCAGACAGGAGCTGTTCTGGAAGTAAATCCTGAGTGGGAGGCTGTTACAGGTTATACCCGGAGTGAGATGCTCAGCAGAAATATGACAGATTTTATTCGAAATGAAGACCGGGAGGAGACAGGGCGTGCCTTCCGCAGAGCCGGCAGAGGAGAAGCAGTCCGGGGTCATGTGAACTGGGTACTGACGAAAAAAGGGGATAAACGGCTAATTGAATGGTACTTGTTTGAACAGGACGGAAATATTTACAGTACAGCACTGGACATTACAGAAAGCTCTATCCGCGATACTGAAATACAAAAAAGAGAAGCGATGCTGAAAAATCTGACGGAGGAAATACCGGGAGGACTCTGCCAGCTGAAAATTACCAGAGAAGGCCGTTTCACACTCCCTTATTATTCCGAGGGGTTTCTTGATATATTCGAAATGAAGAGGGAGACGCTTAAAGACCGGCCTTCTCTTCTGCTTGAAAAAGTGCACGAGGAAGACAGGGACAAAGCACTGGAGTCGCTGCTTCATTCCAAAGAAAATCAAAGCCGCTGGTGTACAGAAGTGCGCATACGAAAGACGACAGGAGATGTGCGCTGGATACGCGCCAGCTCAAAACCGGTCTTTATGGAGGACGGAAGCATCATATGGCACGGATACATTATGGATATTACAGAGGAAAAAAATAAAGAACGCGCATTAAAAGAAAACGAAGAAAAAATGTGCGGTTTTTTTTCGCAGGTACCGGGAATGATTTATCAGTTTAACGTCCATCCGACAGGAGAACATGAACTTGTAACAACCTCCGATGGAATCTGGGACCTGATTAAACTGAAGCCTGAAACGGTCTATCAAGACATAAGCAGCATGTTTGGACGTGTACATCCGGAAGATCTTCCTAAAATGATTGCTATGATTGAGGAAAGCAAGCAGAATGAAAAGATGTGGAATCAGGATTTTCGTGTAATTCATCCTGATCTGGGAGTAAGGTGGGTAAGGAGCAACGCTTCACCGGCAAAACTGGAAGCCGGCGTTATGCGTTTTTATGGGTATACGTATGACATTACGGAACTGAAAGAAAAAGAAGAGGCCATCGACCGAAGAGACAAATTAATTTCGGGGATATCCGCCCAGGTTCCGGGTGTGATTTACCAGCTTGTCAGCCGGGGGCCGGGGGACTACCGGTTTTCGACTGCTACGGGAAGTCTTCACAGAATTTTCGGGGCACACCTTGCCCAACGGGATATTTCAGATCTTGAATTGAAGGAATTCGTTCACGAAGAGGATCTGCCGGATCTTTATCACAGTCTTCATGTTTCCAGGGAGGAAAAGACGCCGTTCGATGAAACGTTCCGACTGGTCAAACGGAGCGGGGCTGTCAAATGGCTGAGAGCATCAGCAGACCCCCGGAAAATGGAAAGCGGAGAGACGATGTGGAGCGGATATATTACTGATGTAACAGACAGTAAACTGACAGAATTTGCTCTTCGGGAAAGTGAGCGCCGCTACCGGACGCTCGCTGAACAAATGGAAGTTATGGCTTACCATGATCCGCTGACCGGCCTTCCAAACAGGCGTCTTCTGTTTGACCGTATGGAGCAGCTCGTCCGTCAGACGAGCAGAACAGGCACTAAGCTCGGTGTACTGTTTCTTGATCTTGATAATTTTAAGTCGATCAACGATGTATATGGACACGACACAGGGGATAAGCTGCTTGTAAAAGTCGCGGAAAAATTGAAAAGTGCCGTGAGAAAAACAGATACGGTAGCAAGAATGGCCGGGGATGAATTTTTGGTTGTATTTACTAATATTCAAACTGAAAAAAATCTAAAAACCGCAGCAAAATCGGTGATGGAACAGTTTCAGGAGGAAATGCAGATAGGGGAGCATTTTCTGAAAGTTGAAGCTTCAAGTGGGGCAGCCCTCTATCCGGATCACGGGACGAATATAGAAACACTTCTGAAAA
>REBZ01000207.1 GCA_007692495.1 Alkalicoccus sp. | reverse complement strand
AAGCAGGAAACCGTCTATCTATACATAAAAAACACTTTATCAACAGCCTGAAATAACCGGCCTTATGAAGTAAAGGCCGGTTATTTATATATGTCCTGAAACATGTGCTGCAGTGTCCGCTGAAAAAAAGGATCATAACATTGGAAAAATTCTTTAATGAAAGCGGATCACATTGACCTTTTTTAAAAAATTATGCTATACTTCAGTAGAAATGAAAATCATTCTCAACTAGATTATAAGAATTCTAAATAAGCAGTGTATCCGCTTTTATTTGAAAAGCGGGTTTCTCTATGAAGGCATGCCGTGTTTTTGAAATTGCATTGGAGAAAGTAACAGGGAGGAAAAGTCATGAGCTTTATTCAACTCGACAATATAACAAAAGCATTTTCCGAGCAGGGAAAGCCGGCGGTGGATAAATTAAGCCTTAAAATAAAAGAAGGGGAGATTATTTCTCTTCTCGGCCCGAGTGGCTGCGGAAAAACAACGACTCTCCGGATGATCGCAGGGTTTGAAAATCCATCGTCCGGATCAATCAGAATAGATGGGGCATCCATCGTTAATGAATCCCGCGCCCTCCCTCCTGAAAAGCGGGGAATCGGTATGGTTTTTCAGGACTATGCTCTTTTTCCTCATATGACAATTGCTAAAAATGTCATGTTCGGTCTGAATAAATGGAAGATGCGCGAGAAAAAGGCCCGTACAAAGGAAGTGCTGGAGCTTGTCGGACTGGAGGAATACGCTGACCGCTATCCGACCCAGCTTTCCGGGGGGCAGCAGCAGCGGGTAGCACTTGCGAGAGCTCTTGCACCTAAGCCGCACGTAGTGCTGATGGACGAACCTTTCAGTAACCTGGATGCCGGTCTCCGCGAAAAGATGCGTTTTGATGTTACTAATATTCTCCGGCGGGCGAATACGACCGCTATTATCGTAACGCACGATCAAAAAGATGCATTCGCTGTTTCTGACCGGGTAGTTGTCATGAATGAAGGTGTCATTCAGCAGATCGCTGCTCCTAAAGAAATGTACCGCTGTCCTAAAAACTGTTTCGTAGCACAATTTGTCGGTAAAACAAATCTTCTGACCGGTAAAATGGATCATGATCTGCGGAATATCCATACGCACATTGGTAAAGTGACGCTTCCGGAAGAGTCCAAAGAACGAATGGAAAATGTCACACTCTCCATCCGGCCTGAGGGCTGCATGCTTTCTGAGGAGGGGGCCTACTGTGGAAGTGTGGAAAGAGTGACTTACGGCGGGGAGTATCAGGAACTGCACGTGAAACTTCATAACGAGCCGGAGCTTTCCAAAGCGCCGATGATCATTTATGCTCCTGTGGAACAGGACGTTGAAATCGGATCAATCGTATCTTTTGATATCAAACCGGAACTCGTAGCAATGGTGGAATAACAATGCATTTTCAGGAACGGTCCTTTTTGGGCCGTTCTTTTTGCTGGAATCGAATAATTCGTCAGGCTGTCTTTTCGTACTTTTATATCCGGGACTCATCCTAAGGAGAAAGGTCAGTTTTTTGAAGGGCAATAGATTGCGAAAACTCCCGTAGACTTGTCAAATGAAATACTTTTTAATTTTCATTGACAATGATTCTCATTCGCAGTAAAATTCAAAACAGAAAGACATAGAACATATTTTGTTAATAAGATATAACATAAGGAGATGGAGTTTAGTGAAGAGATCTTACAGATTACTTATTACATCGATTGCTGCTGCGGGGCTGCTTGCGGCGTGCGGAAACAATGCGGAAGAAAATAACGGTGGAGCAGACAACGCCGAAAATAATACGCAGGAAAATAACGAAGCGGATAATGCTGCAGATAATAATGGTGATGAAGAAGCCGCAGAAGAAGATCTGTCCGGAGAGCTTGTCGTTTATTCTTCACGTAACGAGCAGTTCGTGGATGAGCTTCTCAACAAATTTGAGGAAGATACAGGCGTGGAAGTGCAGGCGCTTCATGAAGCAGAACCGCTTCAGATTCAGGAGGAAGCCGGCAATGTACAGGCAGATGTTTTTATTTCAAATGATGTCGGCGGTCTCGAATACTTAAACCAGGAAGGCCTCCTTGCAGAGAGCGATCCGGAAAATATTGATACGATCGACGAGCAGTACCGGGCGGATAATAATGAGTGGGTTGCACTTTCCACACGTGCCCGCGGCTTTATTTACAATAAAGATATGATCGATGAAGAAGATGTTCCTACCAGAATGGAAGACTTGTTTGAAGAGTCCTATGCCGATGTGGAAAACGGCTATGCAATTACCCGGGGCGGTAACGGCGGCATGATTGGAAACGTGTCCGCCCTCCGTTATGAGTGGGGCGACGAAAGAACACAGGAATGGGTGGAAGCTATCCAGGAAAATGCTTCCGGTATTTTTGAAGGGCACGGGGACATCCGAAGGGCTGTAGGTTCCGGTGAGCATGCCTTCGGTCTCGTAAATAACTACTACTACCATCAGCAGCTGGAAGAGCCGACTGATAACAACGTAGGCTTTGTCTATACTGACCAGGAAGAAGATGAAATGGGAGCAATTGTTAATGCTGCCGGTGCGGGACTTGTAGAAGGCGGGCCGAACCAGGAAAATGCAGAAGCATTTATGGACTGGGTACTCGAGGAAGAAAACCAGCTGGCATTTGTCGGAGATTCACTGGAAGTGCCGATCAACGAAGATCTCGACCCTCCATTTGAAGATGCAGTACCGTTCAGCGAGCTGCATGTGCAGGATATGCCGCTTCGTGAACTGGGTGACTACTTCCAGGATACAAGACAGCTTATCGAAGATGCCGGACTGGATCTGGAACTCCGTTAATGCATACAGTTTCCATAGAAAAGGACGGCCCGACTCCGGGTCGTCCTTTTTTAAAGAAAGGAGCTGTTATAGTTCCGTGTTGATATAACCCGCGGCTCTTTTCACCTGCCGCGAAAGCTGGGGATCTCCTCCACGGCAGGCCGGTTTGGAGTGAAGTTTGCTGCAGTCATCAACCCCGGGCTTTAACATAGCTTTACTGTAAATAGAAAGACATCCTGCTCTGCATTTTCAAAGAAGGTTTATAAAATGCGGATGCCTTGTATGGCATGTTCTTCTCAATTATGGTTGAATAGGAGAGGGAATGCTGTACGGAAGAGCCGTATTATGTCAGGAGAGTTTGTCATGAAGAAAGAAGATGAAAGCAGACAGAAAAACACATCACGTACTGCCGGTAATTCGGGGGTGCGCTTTCTTCAGAAACGCTGGAGAAATATCTGGAATGGAAACCCTCCAGGTGTCGTTCTGCTTACAATTGGGATAATTACCGGGGTGCTCATGTCCCTGCCTCTTATATACGTTATCGTCCGCTCAATCGGCGCAGGCGCGGACAGCTGGGCACGTCTGCTCGGGGACAGAATTCCAGGACTAATGTGGAATACGCTGTCACTGACGGCTGCTGTAACTGCAGCTGCAATCGTCATTGGCGTTTCGCTTGCCTGGTTCGTTATACGGACGGATATTCCGGGCGGGAGAGTCTGGCAGTGGCTGCTTGCGATTCCGCTCGTTATTCCTCCCTACGTCGGAGCTGTGACGTACATTATCGTGTTTGGTCCGAGCGGCTGGATGCGTGATATATGGAATGATGGTTTTCTGCAGGTTCTCGGAAATTATCCGATAAATATTTACTCATTTTTCGGCGTGTTTTTTGTAATGACAATGTTCACGTACCCGTATGTTTTTCTAATAGCGAGCGCTTCGCTTCGAAAAATGAACCGTAACTACGAAGAGGTGGCGCGCTCCCAGGGGATGACGACGTCGCAGATATTTATGAAAGTCAACCTTCCCCTGCTCCGGCCGGCAATAGGCGCAGGGGCAATTCTGATTTCACTTTATGTGCTTTCTGATTTCGGTGCCATTGCGATGATGAGGTATGTCACTTTTACCGCTGCGATTTATTACCAGCGGGCCGGATTCGATATCCCTTCAGCATCTGTACTGAGTCTTGTACTGATTGTGCTGACAGTCATTATTTTATGGATTGAATCCTATACGCGGAGAAAGAATAAGTTTTATCAGACGTCCAATACGTTCCGGCCGCCGGAAATTCTCCGGCTCGGCAGATGGAAACC
>REBZ01000128.1 GCA_007692495.1 Alkalicoccus sp. | reverse complement strand
TTCGCTATGCTTGCCATGTATCTTCACCTGCCTACTATTATTTCAACACCTGAAAAAAAGTGTTTTAAAAAGATCTTTTTAAAACTAGAAACTTATTCGGTACCCCTTAATGTTAAAGCGGAAAACCTTTTAAATTCATTATCTACCCTTATTACAGCGTAAACTGTTCCGATCAAAATGTCTATAATACGCTTGTTTCTTTAGTAACATTTCTCTCAGGAAAACTTCTGCTGCTTAGAAAGCTTATATGGATTTTAAAAGTAAAGCTCTGTTAAAGTCCAGTGTTGGTATATGCAGAAAACTTCGCTTCAGCTCTGCCGTGGAGGAGACGTCCTTCTGCTTTTTATGATTCCTATTTCTCCTTCCGTAAAACCGGTGACAGGGTAGAGAGACCTGCGGAAAAAGACAGCGGGAAGGTCCTCCCGGACGTCAGGAAAGCCGCGTGCGCGGCAGGTGTAAAGAGCCGCAGGCACTCCAAAAATAACACGGAGCTTTAACAGAGCCAAAAGTAAAAACATATCATCAAAAAAAATTTGTATACTTCGCACATTGGGGGGTTCAGAGCTGATTTATCACTCTTAATCAAACAGTCTTTATTTATTCTCCTACAAGAATAGAACCTACACGTATAAAAGTAGCTCCTTCTTCTACTGCCACTTCGAAATCATTGGACATCCCCATGGAAAGTTCTGTACAAGGAGCGTAAGACAGTTTTTTTTCTTTTACCATATCTCGAAGTTCTCTAAGACGCTGGAAATAAGGTCTAACTTCTTCCGGATCCTCTGCATAAGGCGCCATCGTCATAAGACCGACAATTTCTACCGCTGGATATTTTTCCATAGAAAGTACAAAATCCATTACTTCGTCCGGGGTTATTCCAGATTTACTCTCTTCACCACTCACATTAACCTGCACAAAACATTTCATTATCCGGCCTTCCGAAGCCCTTTTATTAATTTCTTTAGCCAGCGAAATACGGTCTAATGAATGAACATAGCTGTAGGCGTGAATCATTTCTTTTACTTTACGGGACTGAAGACTGCCTATAAAATGCCATTCTGCTCCGGATCCGATAGCTTCATATTTTTCCATGGCTCCTTCGAGACGATTCTCTCCTAAATGATCAATGCCCGCTTCTACTGCCTCTTTTGCCCGTTCAATAGAGACATATTTCGTTACTGCGACAATATGTATACTTTCCGCACTGCGGTCGGAGCGTTCACACGCCTTCTGGATACGAGTTTCAACCTTCTGCAAATTATTTTTCACACTCATATGGTCACTCCTTTTAAAAGCGTCCCCCACTTTTAAATATATAATAAAGAAAATTTTTAGACGGTTCAATATTATTTTATCTGCAGTTGCGGCAATAAAGGGCCGGTGCCTTCTGCACATCTGCTGCACTGGGATGCCACTAAAGTTTACCTTATCCCACTGTCAGGTCACAAATAATATACAATCACAGCATGAGTTCAATGAACTTAAATTAGAAATTTCCCTTTTAAAAGAAACAAGCTGTCCGTTCCCGGACAGCCTGGATTTATTATCGTCTGCGTCTGTTGCGCAGAAATGCCGGAATATCAAGCGCGTCATCGTCCTGCTGAGGTTCAGGTTCCGGAGAAGAATACTCCTGCTGAGGTTCAGGCTTGGAATAGCTTTCTTTACGCGGCGCTGCCTGTGTCTGAGGTTTGCTCTGACGCTGAGGTTTCGCAGCCGCCTGCTGCTGAAGGCGTTCCTCAAAACCTGTAGCAATGACTGTAACTACGATTTCGTCTTCAAGATTTTCGTTAATGACAGACCCGAAAATCATGTTTACTTCCTGATCGGATGCGGAGGAAACAATCTCTGCTGCTTCATGAACTTCAAATAAGCTGAGGTTTGATCCGCCCGTAATATTCATCAGCACTCCCTGAGCTCCATCTACGCTTGTTTCAAGCAGTGGAGATGAAATAGCTTTTTTAGCTGCATCAGCGGCACGGTTTTCTCCTGTTGCTACACCTATGCCCATAAGCGCTGAGCCCTGCTCACTCATTATCGTCTTGACGTCAGCAAAGTCAAGGTTGATAAGACCAGGAACGGCAATAAGATCCGATATGCCCTGTACACCCTGCCGCAGTACGTTATCTGCCTCACGGAAAGCTTCCAGCATTGGCGTATTTTTGTCCACTATTTCGAGAAGCCGATCGTTAGGAATAACGATAAGCGTATCTACTGCATCTTTCAAGGCTTCAATACCGGACGCTGCATGTGTTGTACGACGACGCCCTTCAAAGGTGAACGGTCTTGTTACAACACCTACTGTAAGCGCCCCGCATTCTTTCGCAATCTCTGCAATGACTGGAGCTGCACCTGTTCCAGTACCTCCACCCATTCCAGCCGTAATGAATACCATATCTGCGCCCTGAAGAAGTTCCTGAAGCTGTTCACGGCTCTCTTCAGCGGCTTTTTTTCCAATATCAGGATTCGCACCGGCTCCAAGTCCGCGCGTCAGTTTACCGCCAAGCTGAAGACGTTCATTTGCCTGCGACATTTTTAGTGCCTGGGCATCAGTATTAACTGCGATAAATTCTACACCTTGCAGTCCATTTTCGATCATTCGGTTAACGGCGTTGCTTCCGCCGCCTCCGACACCAATTACTTTAATTTTTGCCATCTGCTCAGATTCCATTTCAAACTCTAGCATAATTGCGATCCTCCATTTCAAATCGTTCGTTTAAATATAACCGAAACTTACCTATTCAAGAAAGGACTTAAACATTTTTGAAACTTTTTCCTTTAAGCCCTGTCCTTCCTTTGCCGACTGCTGATGAGGCCTTTCACGCTTTGTTTCCTGACGGTGAAGAGGGGCAGTCACTTTTTCTTCCAAACCTGAATCCAGCTGTTTTCCCTGAATACGTGCATTCTTGTTGGCAAAAGTAATCAGGCCGACCCCATTTGTATATTGAGGTTCCCGGACACCAATATAGTCCGGAACGGATACTCGTACATTCTGCTGGAAAACTTCTTTTGAAAGCTCAAGCATCCCCGGTATTTTAGCGTTTCCACCGGTAAGTACAAAACCACCCGGCAGTTTATCGTAACCAAGCTTTTTAAGTTCCTGTGTCACGAGCATCAGAATTTCTTCAGAACGCGGCTCAATAATATTGGCCAGCTGCCACTGGGAAAATTCCTGCATCTGATCACTGCCTATCTCCGAAACTTCAAAAGTCTCATCATCGGAGGCATCGTTAATCAGTGCGTGTCCATAAATATGCTTTACAGATTCTGCTTCTTCCGAAGAAGTTCGAAGTCCTACTGCAATGTCATTAATAATATGCTCCCCACCGATAGGAATCATACGGACGGCTTGTAGTGCTCCATCCTGAAAAACGGAAACAGTGGTAGAACCTCCTCCAAGATCCAGCAGGGCGACCCCGAGGCTTCTTTCGTCTCTGGAAAGTGCAATAGAACCGGCCGCAAGGGGGGAAAGCACTATATCCGCTGTTTCAAGACCTGCTTTTTCAACACATCGGAGAAGATTATGGAGAATGGTTTTTGAACCGGTAATGATAGTGCCTTCCATTTCAAGCCGTACACCCATCATGCCACGGGGATCGTTGATTTCATCCAGCCCGTCGACAATAAATTGTTTTGGAATAACATCGATTACTTCACGATCCGGTGGTATTGACATTACCTGGGCTGCATCAATCACCCGCTTAACATCTTCATCACTAATTTCACGGTCATCACTCGACACTGCTACCACGCCATGACAGGACTGTAGCTGAATCTGATTACCCGATACTCCTACTATGACTTTGGAGATCGACATATCAATCATGCGCTCTGCTTTTTCCACCGCCTGGCGGATGGAATTAACTGTGTCGTCTATATCAACAATAGCTCCTCTTCGGAGACCTGCTGATTTAACCTCTCCCACACCAATTATATTTAATGCTCCATTTGATACTTCACCAATTACGATACGGACGTTGGACGTTCCGATATCTAATGTTACATATGTATGATCATAATTCACAGGGTGGCACCTCCTTCAGCTGACATGTGGCAGCTCTCTCTTTGATTAACTTAATCCTATACTAATTATAATAGTAGTTTTTACTATTACAATGATAATTCCTTATTTATTATTTCAAATTCTTTAATTGATTACCGCGAAATTATCTTTTTAGTTTCCAGCTGCCTTTCCAGCCACTATGTACAAGTCTACACTAAGTTGAAGGACTAGAAAAGCGATTATAGGCTCAGATAAAAGATTTGTCTAAAATCTTTTATTAGTGCTTTTTTTTATGACTTTTTAAAGACTGTCTTCATCCTCTGAGTCACTCTCATCGAATGATTCGAAATATGGGTTTATTCTCATATGAAGAATTCCTTCCTGACCCGGTTCCATTTCCTGAACTACAGCAGGATATGGTTCCATTCTTTCTGCAAAGTTCGTTATAGTTGAGCTGACTGTCCAGCCATCGTTCATTAATACAATCAGCTGATCTTCTCTTTCTTGCACCGGGCTGTATATAATATCGGAAATGCGCTCTTTAACAGATGGGTTCATTTTTTCGAGTTCTTCAGCTACCGCTGCAATATGGCCCTCCTGTTCAAAATCACGAAGAAGCGGTGCTCCGCCGGGTGTGTAAGAGGCTGATTCAAAAAGAGCTCCATTTTCCAGCAGTGGCACAGGACTATTATCTTCATCAATAACATAGGCAGCTGTTTCGTATTCTTCCACCTGTATATAAACAGTATTGAACCCCCTTCTGCTCATATCGGCTCTTGAAATAACATCGTGACTTTCAATATCAGCCACCCTGTCTCCTTTATTTAAATTCCATATATTAACTTCTTCGTTCAAGTTGGAAAGTCGTACAATATTCTCCTTATCAAGAGATTCATTTCCTGAAACTTCTACGTTTTTAACATTACTGAGCCCGCTCTGCATATAAAGCATCCCTACTATGGCAAGAAAGAAAACAGAAATGTATATAACAAGCCTTTTACGGGCCCTCCTTTTACGCTGCTCTTTCAGCTGGGGCAGTTTATCCTCCATATCGATTACTGTTTTATTAACCATTTCCTTTCTCCCCTGTCTTTCTTAAAAACTATATTATCTTTACCTGCCAGAACCATATGGAATATAACTATTAATTCACTCACAAGCGGGTTTCAATGCATCTTTAGTTTCCTCTTTCAAATCGTGGATATGAACAGCCTCAGTTATTGTTCCAATGATATGCAGATGGAGAGACATAAAGCATTTCATTTAAAAAGTCCGGTTCCTTAATCCATTGTTTTTCCAGGCTGCTTTGAAAATAAAGCAGATAAGTAATGACCGGCCGGCTTCAGCTGATTTCTGCCGCCCAAACGGATCTTCCGTTCGGCCTTTACCGCCCCGGAGTCCCCCCTGTCCACTACAGCTTACGGTAATAAAACAGAGCAGGATTTTCCGTCTAAACAGGCTTCGTTCCTCCTGTTCAGGCAGGAGACTGTACATCGAGCAATGATGCTGCATAAGTGTCTCTATTAAACTCCTTGTTGTTATTGGAACGCCTGCGGCTTTTTCACCTTTCGCGCACGCGGCTTTCCTGACGTCCACGAGGATCTTCCCGCTGTCTTTTTCCGCAGGTGTCTCTACCCTGTCACCGGTTTTGCGGAAGGAGAAATAGGAATCATAAAAAGCAGAAGGACGTCTCCTCCACGGGAGGGCTGAAGCGAAGTTTTCTGCATTTATCAACACTGGACTCTAACAGAGCTTTTTTCCAGGAAAATAATTTTCTGTTACTGATACTACCTATTCTTTCAGCTAATTCAAAGGTCACATTGATCTAAGGATGCAACCAATCTTCCTCCAGACCAACCGCAGGGGGCGTGCAGAAAAAGCCGCAGGCTCTTTATATCAACAGGAAGCTTTAAAGAGCTTTTTTGTTAAATGTCACTCAGTTTAATAGTTTCTTTATTTCCTTCGTGAGTAAGGCGGCCGATTCGGGGACCCCTGCCTCCAAAGCTTTCTTTTTCATTAACTGCTGATTTTCTGCTGACAGGCCTTGTTGAATTGCCTGCGTAAGCGATTCTGCATTCAGGCTGTTTTCTTCGATTAGAACTGCAGCCCCCTTGTCCACCAGTGCCTTGGCATTTTTAAATTGATGGTTATTTGTCACATATGGACTTGGAATAAGTATAGAAGGGAGACCTAAAGCTGTCAGTTCTGCGAGTGTAGTCGCACCGGCACGGGCGGCAACTAAATTTACTTCTTTAAGCAGGGAGGGCATATCCTCGATATAGGGAACAACCTTTAATTTTTCGGTTTCTTTTTCCTCGAGATCAGCTGCTATTTCCTCATAATGGACTTCCCCGGTAACATAAACAACTTGAAAATCCTGATCGCTCCAAGAAGGGAAAGCCGACAATACCGCTTCATTTATAGGTCTGGCCCCTCTGCTTCCACCAACGATAAGAACCGTAGGAAGTTCATTTGAAAGCCCAAGAGCATTAAGAGCCTGTCCGCTCGCCGTAGTTTCAGCTGCTTCACTTGCCCGGGGATTACCTGTAAACACTACTTTTTGTTTAGGGAAGTGATTTTCCGCTTCATTGAAAGATACAGCAATTTTATCAACATATCTGGCGAGAAATTTGTTAGTCAGGCCGGGGACGCTGTTCTGTTCGTGGATAATAGTTGGTACGCCTGCTTTGGAAGCGGCGTAGACGACAGGGCCGCATACGTAACCTCCTGTCCCTATTACGATATCAGGCTTAAACTCCTTAATGTATTTACGGGAAGTTTTTACAGCTTTTAAAAAGCGGATTACAGTTTTAAAGTTCTCTGTACTTAATTTTCTGCGGAAACCTGTAATATGGACACTTTTAAAGTCAATGCCGGCTTTAGGAACAATCGATGCTTCCAGCCCCTTTTCCGTACCTACGTATAAAAATTCAGCTTCATGTTCTTTCTCCAGATGACGAATTAAAGCGAGCGCCGGATAAATGTGCCCTCCTGTTCCGCCTCCAGATATTAATACTTTCATTTATTTTTGCCCTCCAGTGTTATTTTCAGCTGTCATATACTCTACTGTTCGAATAAAAGTTTCTCCACGTTCCTCAAATGTACGGTACTGGTCCCACGAAGCGCAGGAAGGGGAGAGTAAAATCACATCTCCATCTTCGGAATATTCAACGGCTTCACCTACCGCCTCGTTGAGAACTTCAAATGTTTTTACGTTTTTCACTCCGGCTTTCCGGGCAGCTTCTGCGATTTTTCCGGCAGTTTCGCCATAAGTAAATACCGCTTTTACTTTCTCCATATATTGTTCAAGCTCATCAAATGAAAGCCCCCGGTCCAGTCCACCACCTATGAGAATGACAGGTTCTTCAAATGCTTTAAGAGCTGTGATAGTCGCGGGTACATTCGTTGCTTTTGAATTGTTATAAAACCGGCGTCCCTCCCACTCTTTAATAAATTGAAGACGATGCTCCACCCCGCTGAACGTTCGCAGAACCTTGCGGATTTGAGCTGTACTCGCCCCTCCAATACTTGCAGCAGCGGCTGCTGCAAGTGCATTAGCCGTATTATGCTCTCCTGGAAGTGAAAATTCTTTTAAGCTGAGCAGTTCTTTTCCAAACAGCCAGATGGCCTGTTTTTTAACACATGCCCCTTCAGGAAGATCACGCTTTAAAGAAAAGGGAACTTTATGGGCAGTTGATTCTTTAACCATTTCCACTACGGTAGGGTCGTCCTCGTTGTAAACAAGGTAATCATCGGATGTCTGGTATCGGAAAATTTGTTTTTTTGCGAGGATATATTCGTCTCTCGATCCGTGATAATCCAGATGAGCATCAATTAAGTTCAGCAGTACAGCTATTTTCGGCCTGAAAGTGTCAATTCCGAGAAGCTGAAAGCTGGAAAGCTCCATTACGAGAACGTTGGAAGAAACTGTACTCTGTACAGCTTCTGAAGCGGGTCTGCCGATGTTACCTGCTACTACTGCCTTAGGTCCATCTTCTTCAAACATCTCTCCGATATAGGAAGTCGTCGTCGTTTTGCCGTTTGATCCGGTAACAGAAATTATAGGACAGTCAGCAGCATCGAAGGCAGGCTGAATTTCTGTCAAAACAGGTATTCCCAGCTGAACTGCTTTCTCAACCAGAGGATGATCGTAGCGGATTCCCGGATTTTTTACGAGAGCCTTGAGTCCACTGTGTACAAGATCGGGAGGGTGTCCTCCACATACTACTTTAATCCCCAGCTTTTCAAGCTCCTGCGCCTGAAGGTTACCCTCGTAAGGTGCCTGATCGTTAACCGTAATATCAGCCCCCAGTTTATAAAGCAGCTTCGCCGCCTCAGTACCGCTGCGTGCGAGTCCCAGTACAAGCACCTTTGTATTGTTCCACCTTGTTTTAGTTTTCATTTTATAATCCTACCTCCAGCCAGATTCCTGCAGCAGCGAGTATTCCCCCGACTGCCCAGAAAGTAAGTACAACCCGCCATTCACTCCATCCGGAAAGCTCGAAATGATGATGAAGGGGGCTCATTTTAAAAATACGCTTTTTGCGGAGTTTGTACGAGCCTACCTGAAGCATAACAGAAAGAGTTTCGATAACAAAAACCCCTCCTACAACTACGAGTAGCAGCTCTGTTTTTGTGAGAATGGCAATCATTGCCAGTGCCCCTCCAAGAGCGAGAGATCCTGTATCCCCCATAAATACTTTTGCCGGATGAGCGTTAAATACGAGAAAACCGAGCACCGCTCCCACTACAGCTATTGAAAACACTGACACTGTCCACAGTTCAAAAACGGCAGCGACAATCGTAAAAGCAGTAAATGCCACAGCTGCTGTTCCAGCTACAAGCCCGTCAAGTCCGTCAGTTAAATTCACAGCATTGCTTGCCCCAACAAGCATCACAATAATAAGCGGGAAATACAGCCAGCCGAGATCCACGCTCCAGGCAGTACCCGGCACTGCAATTTCTGTGGAAAGTCCCGTCAGCACAAGCACGAAATAAACTACCGCACTGATAGCCACCTGTCCCAAAAATTTCTGTTTCGATGTCAGACCGAGATTTCTTTTTTTAACTACTTTTATATAGTCGTCCAGAAAACCGAGAAGACCAAATCCGAGTGTTACGAGCAGAAGAAGCCACAACTCCACGTTGATAGTATGAAACTGTCCGGCAATAATAACAGAGCCTAAAGAAAGAGAAAATATTATCATTAACCCTCCCATCGTAGGAGTTCCTGTCTTTTTTCGATGGGATTCCGGACCTTCATCTCTGATGCTCTGGCCGAATTTCAGCCGTCTCAGAAAAGGTATAAACACCGGTGATAAAAATACTGTAAGCAAAAACGATAATAACAAGGCAAAAAACAGCCCATTTTCAAGCATAAAACTTTCCCCTCTCTACTCTCTGTTCAATTCATTTAAAATTTCATATATTAAAGCCCGGTTGGCACCTTTATAGAGCATCACATTCGGGCCATTCATCGCTTCCCGCAGATCCTCCATTGCTTCTATATGAGTTTTGTAATATCTACTTATTAAATCTTCTCTTCCGGATCTTTCCAGAGCATCATGGACCCAGAACGCTTTTTCCCCGATAGAGAATACGTCTGTAACAGCAGTAGTAATATGCCCTGCAAATAATTCGTGTACGGATTTATGAGTCCGATCTGCCTGAAACCCTTCATCAATAACAAGAATTCGTCGTTCATACGGCTGGATGTGGGAAAGCCAGCCGAGGGCATAATCAAGATCCGCCTGCTCCATGGCTTCCGCCTCAAAAAGAACGAGCCCTGCTGCTTTTGTGTTAAGTGTCTGATAGCCAAACGTTTCCGGCGTCAAAAGATCTACAGGTGCATCCGTGTTTTCAGTGGTCATCCGGTACACTTGACTTGCAGCCTCAAGCAGTGGACGATAACTTTCGATCCATGGTGTGATGTTTAAATCACTAGAATTCGGCATAGGAGGGTTAACCGAAATGCGTATTGTTTCTCTCGTTCCTTCGAGAATGTCTGCCTCCTCCAGCGATTTTCCGCTGTAATAGCTTATGAGCGCTATGTCAGGCTGTAAAAGGGAAGCTCTTTCGTACATACGCACACTGCTTTCCACTGCTTCTATAAACACAATTTCTGTATCTATGTCCAGGGAAAGTACTATCTCGGCTGTTTCTGTCCCCCTGCTTTCCTGCTCTTTTATAAAGGCTGTACGCCGCCCGCCCGTCCATGCTTTCAGCACCCTGAGAAGAATAGAAGCTGTATAGTCTCCTTCTACAAAAACAACATCTGCTCTATGGTCATTCAGATATTGCACAGCAAGTTCACGACAGAGACCTTCTGGATCAGGGCTCATAAATAATGGGAAATCATCTGGAAGGGTAGCTGGTACCGGTTCATCAATGTGCCATAAAGCTCCCGCTGCCCCACCTTCTACCGCTGCTTCAATAAATTGATGACCATCATATCGAGAATCTTTCTTTGCAACAAAAAGTGTACCTTTTTCAACATCGTAAATACTGCTCACTACCTTAGGGAAAACAAGCTCCTTTTTATTACCGACTGATTTATCTGCCAGCTGCTGCAATTTGGAAGATGTTACGAATGCTGTCATTATTTCCACTCCTTTAAGGCTTCTTCGGCAACTAGACGGTCATTAAAATCAAATCTCTCCCGGCCTACCTCCTGATAAGTTTCATGTCCTTTTCCTGCAATAAGCACCACATCTCCTTCATCCGCACGTTTCACGGCTTCAAAAATAGCTTTTTTCCGATCTTCTATAACTGTATAGGAAGTTCCAGACATTCCTTTTTCCATATCTTTTATAATATCTCCCGGTTCTTCCCCGCGCGGGTTGTCTGAAGTAAGGTAGACGTGGGTGCTGATACGTTCAGCCTCTGCCGCCATAAGAGGCCGTTTAGACTTGTCCCGGTTTCCTCCGCAGCCTACAACCGTATATATGTTTTTTTCTGCAATTCCGCTGATGGTTTCCAGGACGTTGTTCAGGCTGTCCGGTGTATGAGCATAATCAACGATGATATGAACAGGAACATCAGATAATACCGGTTCAAATCTGCCGGTCACTCCCCGCAGTCCGGAAAGAAGAGGGAGAATATTTTCCCATTTGTAACCAGCTCCATAAAGGGCAGAAGCTGCAGCCAGTACATTATATACTGAAAACTTACCGGGTAGTACTGTATTAATTTTCTGTTTGACACCAGGAGCACAAAAATCGAATGACGAACCGCCGGGCTGAAGAACCAAATTCTCTGCTCTTATGGATGCTTTTTCAGAAAGCCCATATAGTATAATTGGAGCGGCGGAAGCTTCCTCCATGATAAAACTGTACTCATCATCTGCATTAATAACAGCGGCCGTCTGCTTATTCCTTTCATACGAACTGCCGAGCTGGGCAAAAAGCAGGCTTTTTGCTCTCGCATAATCTTCCATCGAATGATGAAAATCGAGATGGTCCTGTGACAAATTAGTGTATACAGCTATATCAAACTGGGTGCCATGAGTCCTTCCTGAGACTAAAGCATGGGATGATACTTCCATCACAGCCTTTTTCACGCCGGTCTGCCTCATATCATTAAACAGTTCTTGAAGCGTAAGTGATTCAGGAGTGGTGTTCACCGATTCTTCCTGTTTTCCATCATACCTGGTATACATAGTGCCTATCATACCAGTTTTACTGCCTAGTTCCTGTAGCATCTGTTCAATAAAATGCGTAACCGAAGTTTTACCGTTAGTACCTGTTACTCCTATCAGCTGCATTTCCGTGCTCGGAAACTCATAAAAGCGGGCGGCTGCCAGAGCCATAGCCCGCCTCACATCTGGAACTTGAATATAAGGAACGCTGACTTCAAGAGGCCGGTCACTAATGAGCGCAGCAGCCCCATTCTGAACAGCAGAATCAGCATAATCATGTCCGTCAACCGTATAGCCGGGTATACAGAAAAACAGAGTTCCTTCCCCGGCTTTTCGTGAATCCATGGATATACTGCTTATCTCCACATTTTTTATACTGCCATATTCCGTCCGTACAGGAAACAGCGAAGCTATTGTATGTAAAGAAACCATATGTCATCTCATCCTTTTTATTTTGTCTCAAAACTTTCGTATCCTATTTTACTTTGACAGGTGTTATTTGTCATACTTTTTTCAAAGGAAATTCAGTATATACACGCTGAAAGTTCAAATGACCGTCAATTCTTTATATTTTTTACACTATTACTTATGGGAAAACCTCAGCTTCCTACTGAAGGGTTTCTGCCCGCATTTATGTCAGTTACAAAGTTATATCCACCTTTAACCCTTGGAAACACGTCCTGCCAAAAAGGAGCTGCCTCAATGATTGAGACAGCTGAACAAAGACTTTATAAAGTGAACCGGTTCACTCCTCCCCTGAAATTTCCTGTTCTTCTGTATCCTCTGATTCTCCCGAGCCGCCGAGCTCTGCTTCGATTTCTTCAATTTCCTCCATCAATGTGCCCTCTTTTGGAAACTGGGAAGATACAAAACCGACGCCTTCATGCTCAAGATCAACATCCAGCACTGCTGCGAGCTGCTGAATGCTTCTTAAGCTCCAGCCTTCAATATCCGGCATATGAATTTCTCCAGAAGTTCTCAAAATAACACGTTCTCCCGGCGCAAGGGAAGTTCCGGGAACATGGGATTGTGTCTGGACTTCATCACCATTTCCCAGTACGAGAGTATTTATTCCTGATTCTTCGAGTACTGAGACTGCCTGAGCTGAAGTTTCACCAGTAAGATCAGGCATTTCATACCCTTCTGAAGTATCCTCCGTGTTAATTGTGGAATCTGCTGCAGGTATGTTCAAGTACTGCAGACTCTGTTCCATCACCTGACGGAAAATAAGCGATACCGGCTGATTCCCGTATTCATTTAATTCAAGTTCCGGACTGTCAACAGCTACATAGACAATAACTTCCGGGTCATCAGCAGGGGCCATACCGATAAATGAATAAATGTTTTTACCGTGCCCCGATTGATACCCGCTCCCATCTTCCTCTGGTATTTGTGCGGTGCCTGTTTTACCGGCTATATCAAAACCTTCTACAGCATACATCTGGCCCGTTCCTTCTTCTTGGGATACAACTGTCTCCAATATTTCCCTCACTTCCACTGCTGTCGCTTCAGATATAGGCTCTCCATCTATTTGAGGATCTTTTTTTTCAATAGTTTCACCGGTGTCAGAGTCTATTATTTCTGATACAACGTAAGGTTTCATCATTTTTCCATTATTTGCAATAGCTGTAGCTGCTTTTACCTGCTGCAGGGGAGAAATAGATGTTGCCTGGCCAAATGCCGTAGTTGCAGCATCAATCGCATACGATTCTGCAATCTCTCCACCACTGACTTCATTAGGAAGATCTATACCTGTTGGTTCCCGGAAGCCGAATTTATCAATATACTCATAAAGACTGTCAGGACCAAGAATTTCCATAGCTATTTTAGAAAAGGCCACGTTGGATGATCTTTGGACTCCTTCATTAAATGAAATTTCCCCCCAGCCTTCTCCATCATTATGATCACGTATTGTCCGGTCAGTTACTTGATAAGTACCGGATTCAAACTCGGCTTCTCCATTATAAACTCCTTCCTCAATTGCAGCAGCGAGAGTGAAAATTTTCATAGTCGATCCTGGTTCAAACCTGGAGGAGATACTATAGTTTGTATAATTTTCGATATCTTCATATTCGTTAGGATTGAAGCTCGGCCGGTTGGACATCCCTAAAACCTCTCCTGTTTTAGCATTAGCTACAACTGCCATCATTCGTTCCGGCTCATATAATTCGTCTGCCTGATTCATTGTCTGCTCCATAGCTGTCTGGATCCGTGAATCTATGGTCAGCATGACATCCTGCCCGTGCTCTGGTTCCTGAATTATTTCTTCATCCTGAGGAAGCTGGCGGCCTTTACCGTCCCGTTGGAATTGAATAGAACCGGCTTCTCCCGCCAGATAATTATCAAGACTCTGCTCCAGCCCCATTCTGGCTTCTGACATATCTCTTTCTGTATAGCCAAGAATATGAGAGGCGAAAGTCTGTTTGGGGTAATATCTGCGTGGATCTTCACGGAAGGTGATTCCGGGAATTTCAAGGCTTTCAACTTCTTCTTTAGTCTCATAGCTGAGATTTTTTGCAGCCGCCCCCAGTTCTACCTGTACTGAATCTCTGGACAGTTGGGCTTCCAGATAATCGGCATCTGCTCCAAGGACAGAAGAGAGTGCTTCTGCAGCCGCTTGAGGATCATCAATATACGAATCCAGCCTTTCGTCCAGCACAGCAACGATAGTGTAGGAAGGTATTTCTTCCGCAAGTACTTCCCCGTTGCGGTCGACGATATTTCCTCTTTCCCCTTCTATGGGAATTGTCTGCGTCCATCGTTCCTGCAGAAGTGATTCCAGATCTACATCCTGTACTTCTTTTGACGCCTGTATGTAAACAAACCTGGAAAACATGATAAGAATTGCCAGCGTAAAAACAGAGGCGACAATCACTGCCCTTTTAGTAATTTTATAATTTTTCGTTATATCCACCTGTAATCCTCCCTTTAACGCTTGAAGCCACCGTACAACAGAAAAAACTTTCCCGGCATCTTATACAAAGCTCCGAAAAAGTTTTACTGATCCTAAACCTTTTTAATCGAGCTGGTGAACTACGTGAACCTGCCCATCATTCATTGTCATGCCCAATTCCGACTGTGCAATTGTAAGAATGCGGTCGGGGTCAGATAACTCGGTCACCTGCAGTGCAAGCGCGTCATTCATACTTTCCTGTTCTGTAATAGCGGTTTCTGTTGTCTGCATCTCGTGGTTGAGGGAATAGAGGGTCGCATAATTGCTTACGATAATAAAGCTGAAAGCCAGAATAACCGGAGCTGCCAGGCTGTAAATGAGCTTCTCTCCCCGGGTTATACGCCTGTTTGACTTTTGCTTACCCGGAGATTGGCTGGTCTGCCGTTTTGGTTCAAATGATTCCTGACGATGTTCTAATAATACACTCATTTTATGTACCCTCCTTTATGTTATTTTTTTTCAGCTATACGGAGCTTGGCAGAATGAGCACGATTGTTTTGTTCGAGCTCTTCAGGAGATGCAGCCACAGGTTTTTTTGTGATTAATTTTAATACAGGTTCCATTCCGTCCGGTATAACAGGCAGTCCTTTAGGAAGCTCCGGCAGGCTGCTCAGCCGCTTAAAGAATTTTTTGCAGATCCGGTCCTCAAGTGAATGAAACGTTATAACAGCTATTCTGCCGCCGGGAGAAAGCAGATCAACTGCCTGTTTCAAAGCGTTTTCCAACACTCCGAGTTCATCGTTGACAGCTATTCGAAAGGCCTGGAAGGTCCGTTTAGCCGGGTGTCCGCCAGTCCGTCGTGCCGGGGCCGGGATCGCATCTTTAATAATTTCCACCAGCTCAAACGTTGTTTCAATCGGCTTTATTTCTCTTGCTTTTTCGATTTTTCTGGCAATCTGCTTTGCAAATTTTTCTTCTCCGTAAGTATGTATTATCCTGTGGAGATCCTGAAAACTCCAGGTATTTACAATTGTTCCGGCAGTCAGTTCCTGACGCTGGTCCATTCTCATATCCAGCGGAGCGTCATAACGGTAGCTGAAACCGCGTTCAGGAACATCAAATTGAGGTGATGACACCCCTAAATCGAACATTATTCCATCAACCTGACTGATACCTTCTCTGTTCAGCGCTTCAGTCATACCGCTGAAATTGGATAGAATAAAGCGGATGTTCGGTGAATCCAGTCTTTTTCTTGCAGCATTGAGTGCTGCTTCGTCCTGATCAAAGGCATAAAGCATTCCTGACTCTGACAGTTCTCCAAGAAGACGTTCGCTGTGTCCTCCACCGCCCAGTGTACAATCTACGTAAGTGCCGTCAGGTTTAACATTCAACCCTTTTACAGTTTCTTCTTTTAGTACGGTCTCATGCTCAAACAAAAGCTCCTGCCCTCCTTACTTCTTACTCCATATCAAAAAGTCCTTCAGCAATTTCTGCAAATGACTCTGTGGAATTTTCCACATAATTTTCCCATTCGTTTTTATCCCATATTTCAACTCTTGAGGAAACTCCAATAATGACACATTCTTTTTCAATACCTGCATGTTTTCTAAGAACTGGAGGAATATTGATACGATTCTGTTTATCCAGTTCACATTCTGATGCTCCTGAAAAAAAGAATCGGGTAAATGCCCTGGCATCCTTTTTAGTGAAAGGTAGTTCCTGAAGTTTACTTTCTAATTTTTCCCATTCATTTAAAGGATATACAAACAAGCATTTATCCATTCCGCGGGTTACTACGAAAGAGGCCCCTAAATTATTCCGGAATTTCGACGGAATAATAATCCTGCCTTTGCTGTCCAGTTGATGCTCAAATTCACCGATGAACATTCAGGCCCTCTCCTTTCCACCGCTTAACACTAATTTACCACAACTCTCCACTTTCTACCACTTAAATTGTAACATTCATAAAATTTTCAGATTCAGTTGTTTTTTCACCCTTGTTTGAACTGATTATTTATATACAGGCCTCCCCACAATAAAAAAATCCGGTTTTTATGACGTCCGGGAAGATTTTTACTGTGCCGGAATACATGGAATTCAGCTTTAACAAAGGCTTTGTTAAAGCTCCGGGTTCTTTTTGAAAGTCGCCTGCGGCTCTTTACACCTGCTGAGCACGCGGCTTCCCTTCCGTCCGGGAGGATCTTCGCGCTTTCTTTTTCCGCAGGCGTCTCTGCCCTGGCAGCGGTTTTAAGGAATAAAGAACAGTGTTTATGAAACGTAGAATTTTTCTTTTTCTATGAAAAAAACGAAGCGGAAACCGGCCCGTGGAGAAGGAGATTGGAAGATCCCGCAGGGCGCAGCCTGCCCTAAAATCTCCTCCACGGCAGGCCAAAGCGAAGTTTTTCTCCGTCAACAGCGAACTTTAACATAGCGTTAACAAAAAATAGGACTATTAACAGTGAGACTTATACAAAATTGCTGTAAACGTTTATTTTCAAAGGTACTTTGTTTTAAAAAGTTTGGAATCCTCCTTATACTACATGTAAAACAAAAAATACGACTACTCCCCCTGCACATTTCCGGCGGTCGAACCGGCAATTCTTTTTTTCAGGCCAAGAGCCAAGCAGCGGAAAACAGCAAATCAAGCAATAAAAAAGTCTGAAGGCAGGCTTCTGCACATCAGACTTCCGTATTATAAATATGCTATAAAATGAGAAGGCACTCCATTTTCCTGTTTCACAACATTTTGAGTAAGCCGCTCGACGAGATCGCTGCCATAGTTGTTTAAAAACGGATGAATGTTTAAAAACCGCTCCTGCTGATTTTTTTCCGGGAAAATTTCTGCTTCCAAAGCTGCAAGGCGTTTTAAATGCACAGCTTCTTCCTCTTCCAGTGCTTTATCGAAATCTTTCCGGTAATCTTCCATTAATTTTTTCCATTTCGTCGTATACCGTTTGTGAAGCTGTTCCTTCATACGCTGACTGCCCCCCGTATCCAGTAACGTCTGAAGTTCCTCAGAAACTTTGGATTCGACATTTTCAATGAGTTTTTCTGAATGTGCTCCTTCCGCTTCTTCCAGTCTCTTCTGCCGAATTTCCTCTGTACCACTGTTGATTACATCCTTGAGACTAATATCATATTGATTGAGTGTCTTTTCCGATTTTCTGGAAACTAATGTAATTGAATGACGAGGCTTCACAATCGGCATGCGGTGCCCAAAGGAATGAAAGACTTCCTTCAAGGTCCCCCAGTAGTGAAGTTCACCTGCTCCGGCAATAAAAGTATGAACAGGTAAAATTAAATCCTGCATCATCGGACGGCTGACGACATTGTTACTGAGTACGCTTTCCTGACAGAGTGCAGCTGCTATATCCTCTTCACTGCATGCGTGCTCTCCACCTTTTTTCCACCATCTCCTGCCGTCGGACTGGAGTAGATAACGCTGGTTATTTTCTTCTATAAACAGGTGGGCGTTGTTTGGATCTATAGTTATAGGCTCTCCGAAACCTTCTTCGCGCATTTGTTCTGCCTTGGAATTAAAGGCATTCCGCATAGTTGCATTGTTTCTTACCATTTCCGAGAAATATTCCTTTTCTATTTCCCGTATCTCCGGGTCGTGAGCGTCCATCAATACAAGCCCGCTTCCTTTAAACAGCCTGT
>REBZ01000206.1 GCA_007692495.1 Alkalicoccus sp. | reverse complement strand
AGGAAGAAATTAGCTGAAGCCGGCCCGCCCGGAAAGCGTCCTGCGGAGGCGAAAGCAGAGAAATGTATACGCCTGTATAAAAAATACTTTATAAACAGCCTGACTCCCTCTTCCTTTGAAGGAAGAGGGAGAAGGAGGTGAAATGGTGACTTTGAAACGATAAAGGTCGAGTCCCATTCCCACGACCGCAGGAGGATGGAATTATCTGAGGCCGTTATGTTCAGAAAGCCTCCCGATAAAAGCGAAAGCGCTCCTCTTTATTTTCAGGTAAACTTCAAAATATTCCGAGTTTCCCGATCCTTTCAGCAGCTTCTTTGAGTCTTTCTTCCGGAGCAAGCAGAGCTGTTCTGAGGAAACCTTCTCCGTGGGTGCCGAAGCCGCTGCCGGGAGCTGTGACGACGTGGGCTTTATCCAGGAGCATGTCCGCAAACTCCTCTGACGTCCATCCTTCGGGAACAGGAAGCCAGGCAAAAAAGGAGCCTTCAGGGTAAGGGACGTCCCAGCCGATCCCGCGAAGGCTTTCGATCAGGACGTTTCTTCTCCGTTCATACGTATCAGAAAGCTCCCGCACGGCCTCTTGAGGGTTCTGCAGTGCGGCTGCTGCTGCTTTCTGCACCGCCCCGAACAGACTGACGTACATATGATCCTGAATCAGGTTGAGACTGTCGATGACTGAAGGATTACCGACAGCAAAAGCGATACGCCAGCCGGCCATGTTGTACGTTTTGGACATCGTATACACTTCAATGCCGACGTCTTTGGCACCGTCTGTCTGCAGGAAACTGCGTGGTTTCTCACCGTCGAAGCCGATGGCACCATAGGCGAAGTCGTGGCAGACGCAGATATTGTGTTTACCAGCAAGCTTAACCGTTTCTTCAAAAAAAGAAGCGTTGGCGAGAGCTGAAGCCGGGTTGTTTGGATAATTTAAAAACATCAGTTTTGCGTCGTTCAATGTTTTTCCGGAAAGCTCTGTGTAATCCGGCAGGAAGCCGTTTTCAGACCGGAGAGGCATGTATGCCGGCGATGCATCGGCAAGGGCGATGCCCGACATGTAATCCGGATAGCCGGGATCCGGAAGCAGTGCCGTATCACCTGGATTCAATAGACACTGACTGAGCTCCACGAGACCGGTTTTAGCACCGGGAAGCACGGCAACCTCTGTTTTAGGATCGAGATCGACATTGTATTCCCGTTTATAAAAATCGCAGACCGCCTGCTTTAAAAAATGATGCCCGCGGAACGGGGAATACTTATGAAATTCCGGATCGGGAGCTGCTTCCTGCAGAGCTTCCACGATATGGGGAGGCGTAGGCAGGTCGGGATTTCCCTGACCGAGATTAATAACGTCGTGTCCTTCCATAGCAATTTTATGGGCTTTTTTCGCGAGTTTCGCGAAAAATTGATCGGGGAGTCGTTTTAACGTATCGGATTGTTCAAACTGAAAAGTCAATGCAGATCACCACCTTTAGTAATATCTTGCCTGTATATCCTTCTTCATAACAGGACACACTTCCTGCCGGAAGAAAGAATCGGCTATTGGTGACAGCGCTTTCAAAAAAGATTGACCGCTGTTACATTTATTGGTATATTCAAAGTGACCGATTTGGTCATTTGAAATTTATCCTGAAAGGAGGGACCCGCTATTTATGAAAAGTTTTACGCTCTGGCAATCGAAAAGCAGGAGCGTATTATTAATGCAGCAATGAAGGAATTCACCGCTTCAGGCTATAAAAAAGCGTCGACGAACACAATCATTTCAGAAGCTGACATTTCCAAAGGGTCTCTTTTTAAATATTTTCATCATAAAAAAGGCATGTATTTTTTTCTGCTGGATTACGCTGTTTCTGTTGTGGAAACGATCTACAGCGAAATTGATTATTCCGAAACCGATCTGTTTGACCGGCTGAGCCGGATAGGGCGCATCAAATTCCGGATTCAGCAGGCGCACCCTCAAGTGTTTGAATTCCTGTTAGGTGCCCACGAAGAAAAAGCCGAAGAAATACGGGAAGAAAAAGAGCAGAGAATGGCAGCTGTAAGAGAACGGGGATTTTCCTTTGTTTACGAAGGAATCGACTTCTCAAAATTCCGGGAGGACATCGATATCGACAAAGCGGTACAGATTCTTAACTGGTCGATGACGGGATTTGCAGAACAGGAAATCAGCCGGATGGGGGCTGACAGAAAGGTGACAGAAGAACAGTTTGCAAAATGGGAGGAATACGCTGACCTGCTGAAACGGTGTTTCTACAAAGAGCCGTCCGGAGAATAAAAGGAGGATACTCATGAGCATGGTCGAAGTAACAAACCTGACGAAAAAGTTTGGCAGCTTTACAGCGCTGGACCAGATTAATCTCGAAGTGAGAAAAGGAGAGGTTTTCGGGTTTATCGGACCAAACGGAGCCGGCAAAACGACAGCGATACGCGTTTTGCTCGGTATGCTTAAAGCAGGAGGGGGAGAAGCAAAGATCTTTGGGAAGGATGCCTGGTCAGACGCCGTGGAAATTCATAAACGTACAGCCTTTGTACCCGGGGAAATCAACCTCTGGCCAAATTTGACGGGAGGAGAAGTTATCGATTTGTTTGTCCGGCTCCGGGGCTCAGGCAATAAGAGCCGGAGAGATGAGCTGATCGAACGGTTTTCCCTCGATCCTGCGAAAAAATGCCGTACGTACTCCAAAGGAAACCGGCAGAAAGTGGCTCTCATCGCGGCTTTTTCCTCCGATGCGGATCTCTATATTCTTGATGAGCCGACCTCGGGACTCGACCCGCTGATGGAGCAGGTTTTCCAGGAATGTGTACGGGAAGCACAAGCAGCGGGTAAAAGTGTTCTGCTCTCCAGTCACATTTTGTCGGAAGTAGAGAAATTGTGCGACAGAGTAGGCATCATCCGGGAAGGGAAAATGATTGAAACAGGCTCTCTCGACGAACTGCGGCATCTAACCCGCACTCAGATTCTTCTGCAGACAAAGCAGCCGGTGACGGGTCTTGAAAATATGACGGGAGTCCATGAAGTTCAGGACACAGAGAACGGCCTGCTCTTTCAGGTCGATACGGAAAAAATTGATCCGGTCATGCGCCATCTCAGCAGCTTCGGAATATTGAAGCTGGAAAGTGCTCCCCCAACGCTCGAGGAGTTGTTTATGCACCATTATGAAGGAGGCAGCGGTGGAGGGGGTGGACAATAGTGGGAAACACAGCTAATACACTCACTCTCGCAAGGCTCATTCTTCGTCTGGATCGTTTCCGCATTGCTCTCTGGCTGGGCGGCCTGACGTTTTTTACGTTGATTGTGCCTGTTGCTTTCCAAAATTTATACGGGACACAGCAGGAGCGGGATGCGTTGGCTCTTACGATGGAAAACCCTGCGATGACAGCGATGGTCGGTCCCGGAGATCTGGAAAACTACACGATGGGGACCATGACCGCCCATCAGATGATCCTTATGACAGCGGTGGTCGCCGGCCTGATGGCTGTGCTGCTTACTTCCCGGTGGACGCGGGGTGAGGAGGAAGAAGGTCGTGTGGAGATGATCCGCTCTCTGCCGGCAGGCCGGCTCGCGCATCTCATGGCAGCGATCCTCGTTATGATTTTAGTGAGCGTGCTTCTGGCAGTATTCACCGGATTCGGACTCGCTGTTATGGGAGAAGCCAGCATGACGCTTGAAGGATCATTATTGTACGGGACGATACTTGGAGGAGTAAGTTTGTTTTTTGGAGGCGTGACTGCGGTGGCTGCCCAGCTGTTATCAAATCCGCGGGGGACAGTCGGCTTTTCTATTGCGGTGCTTCTCGGAAGCTACCTGTTCCGTGCTGTAACGGATATCAGTAACGAGACACTTTCCTGGGTTTCTCCGCTCGGATGGGTAACAAAAGCGGAAGTGTACAGCGGTAATCACTGGGGACCGGCGGTTATGCTTGTTCTCTCTGCGGGGGTGCTCTTTGCAGCGGGTTCCTGGCTGAACAGCATCCGGGATCTTGGACGCAGCTTTGTACCTCCGAGGAAAGGACGGGAACGTGCCTCACGTTTACTGCAGAGTCCGCTCGGTCTGACACTGAGACTGCAGCGTACAGGTTTTATCGTATGGGCGGCGGGAGTGTTCATTCTCGGTGCTTCCTATGGATCAGTACTCGGGGATATGGAAGCTTTCTTTG
>REBZ01000018.1 GCA_007692495.1 Alkalicoccus sp. | reverse complement strand
GAGACGCCTGCGGAAAAAGAAAGCGGGAAGATCCTCCCGGACGTCAGGGAAGCCGCATGCTTTCTCCGCGGCAAGCGAAGAAAAATGAGCCGCAGGCACTCCAATAACAACACGGAGCTTTAACAGAGCCTTTTCTTTAATATTATATTCCGCGCACCCCGTTTGCGCATGTTTTCAATTGCAGAATTATCTGCACCTTCACAGATCCTGAGGACAGCCAAAGCAACATTAATCAGAACTGTATTCTCCTGCTGCTGCTATTCCCTCCCTGCCGTTTTCAGGCAGATCCATCTATTCCAGCTGATCTGCGATATTTAAAGCCTATTTTCCTTTAATGAGACAGGTTTTATTACTTCCTTTTTATCTGTATCTTCAAGTAAAACAACCTGTTCCTTTTCCATATTTTTAAAAGAAACCCAGAATGTAGAGCCCTTTTCCTCGTTGTTATAAGCTCCGTACAAACCGTCCATTTCTTTTGTCAGCTTCGAAACAATCGCAAGGCCAAGGCCGGACCCCTTCCACTGCTGCATGTTCCGCTTACTGCGATAGAACGCTCTGAATAACATGTCTATTTCTTGTTCCGGGAGTCCGATGCCCGTATCTACCACATTCAGCTTCAGTCTGTTCTGCCCTTTTGATGTATAAATGTGGATAGTTCCATTTTCTGTATTGTACTTGAGTGCATTCGTCAGTAAATTGTTGATTACCTGCTTTATCCGCCTATGGTCGGCCTGGATATATAAATCTTCCTCAATAGGCTCCACCACTATATCTACGTGTGGATGTTCTTCAAAAGAAATGGAAGAAATGCATTCTTCCAGAATCTTTTTTACAGAAAGAGGCTTTATATTTAAACGAATATTTCCGGCTTCAATAGCAGAAAAATCGAGAATTTCTTTGATTAATTCCAGTAAGTGGTTGGACGAATCATTGATGCGGTTCAGCATTGATAAAGATTTTTCGTTCATTTGCTCCTCTTCGAGCAGAATTTGGGTAAAGCCGGAAATAGAATTTAAAGGCGTACGTAAATCATGGCTCATCTGCGATAAAAAAATACTTTTCGTCCTGTTTGCTTTTTCGGCATTCATTTTAGCTGTCTGCAGTTGATGCTGCTCGAGCAGCAATTTAGTATTTCTTTCTTTAATTTTATTATAGTCATGCTCAATTTTCTTTAACTTCTTTTTGTCTGCTTCGGCAAATTCTAATAAATAGTCTTCACTGTAGAAAGGAGATTTAACGATCTGTTCATCTGTCATAAAATATTCATGAACTTTAAGCATTTCATTTTGAATAAAGGAAGAACAAGTCAGAGCATTATACGAGCAGACGCTTATAACATGCTTTTCCCCAAGAAGATCGTCACAGGCACATTCATATTTTCTCAATTCGCTGATTGCATTGCCCTGAACTAAAACCTGACCCCAGATTCTCGTGGTAACATTGTCCATAAAATTCGGTTCAAGCAGCTTCAACAGGTTTTCATAAGACTTGGACGCATTAAAATCGGTGTTCGAAGAGTACAGGTCGTCGTTTTCGACGTATGTGATCATTTTTAGTTTCTGTTCAGGAATTCCTTTTTCGAGAAGTTTTTCTTTGACCTTTTCCAGAAAGAATCTGGACTCCACAATAATAATCTTTTCTTGTTTTAACATACCCTCTGTTACATAATTCACAGTATTCTCCATATACCGTTCCTCATCATCAAACATATAGAGAATATGAGCTCCCTGCTTGTTTCCGATTTCATTTATATGATCCTGAACATTCATTTTCTTATGTGCGGCGGTCGTCTGTGGTTCCCTCATCGTTCTGCCTCCTCCGTATCGCTGTTAACCATACTCAGGATGAATCCTTCCGGCCATTATATCAAATCTTCTTCTACGCGTAAGCATGTCAGTTCCGGCTTTTGGAACTGTCATAAACAAAAATCCCGCTCATCAGTGAACACAGGCACTGAAAAGCGGGATAAGACAGCTGCTCCAGCTGTTAAAATCACTCCAGTAAATAGTTGTTGCATCGGTTCAAAAAGACACTATTTTGTATTTACGGTCGAATGAAAGAAGCCATCTCCACCTCATGCGGAAACTTTCCACAGAACTTGTCTTCATCTTACCTGCTTTTAAGGGGTGGTAATCATTCTTATAATGAAGGCTCTGTTAAAGCTCCGTGTTGTTTTAGAAAGTTGCCTGCGTCTCTTTTTTCTTCGCTTGCCGCGGAGCCTGAATAGCAGCATGCATAATATCAAAATCATTCACTTCGATAGAAATGTCTCCGTTGTAAATCACCATCTGTCCTGACTGATCAGCAGTTGGTTCTTCCCAACTTTCCGGTAAATTTTCATCTGAGTATTCTTCTTCAACGGGGGTATCCTCTGCCCCGTCATTAGACTCCACGAGTCCTCCCTCGTCTTCCGCTGCTTCCTCTGTATTTCGGTTATCGACAGCCTGATTATTTTCTGACTGGTTCATGCATGCTTCAAGAACAACAAGCACCACAGCCAGAAGAATGAAAAGAAAATACTGTTTTCTTTTCATAATAAAAAACCTCCATTCTGTCTCTACTTATAACTTTAGTCGTAAGAGAAAGACAAGAGATTACAAAAATGGATTTAATGCCTTTATATGGATCTAATGAATAAAAACTTTTAAACATGGTTACTTTGAAATAAAACATAGGTAAGAGGAACGTCCGCCTTCGTTTCCATGGGGAGGCTTTCCGGGCGGAACGGCCTCAGCTAATTCCGCCCTCCTTCCGTCGGTTGGAATGGATCTTCGGCTCGGTCTTGATCGCTCCGGAGTCCCCCCATGTCTCTGCAGCTACCGGCAATAAACAAATTCCTTTCTTCCTTCGAAGGAAGAAGCAGGTGGTGTCATTCCATTGATATAGAAGGCTGTTTTCCTCCCTCATTCAGCAAAAACTTTGCACCAGTGTCTCTGCTAAATCTCCGCAATAATATAAGATTGCTCTCGGCTCCTTTTTCTTTACCTGTCTAATTGGAGCGAAGTTCTTTCCAGCAATAAACAAGAACTTACAAAACCGTTTTTATGTAACAAAATAACCGGCTGCAAGTATTAATAAAAGCAGAACGAAACATACGGCGATGATTTTTTTCGTTTTATTTTTTTCTGCTTCAGAAGAATCATTCATTTCTTTAGCGGTTAATATTTTTACATTCGCCACGAGTATGCCGACAATTATCAGAGCTGCTGAAACAGCGGCAGCCGTAAATATTTCCATCCTATTTCTCCTTTTCTGATCATAACTGTATTATGTATCCCTATCCAGAATAACCCCTGCAAACTCCCCTGTCAGTACTTCTTTTTTCTTCTGGTTATGACAGCGGAAGGAAGCCGTACTCGCCGTGCGGTTTCTTTCCTGTTTTTCGTACTGATCAATTGTGACGCGGCAGATGATCGTATCACCTGTGAATACCGTACGCAGAAATTCACAATTCATGGTCCGGGCAAGAACATCATGATCCCCGCCGATTTTTGACGGAAGCACGGCAGTTAAAAGTCCCTATCCCTTCCCCCTGCAGCAGGTTACCGCCCCGCAGGCATAAAAGATATTTCCCTGTCCATCTAAACAGGAATCTATTTGTCAGCGCTTCTATAAAATTATACAGAAGAAGCCATTTTAAGTAACGCTATGTTAAAGTTCGCTGTTGATGGCTGAAGAAAAACTTCGCTTTGACCTGCGGTGGAGGAGATTTTCAGTTTCCTCAGACTGCGTCCTGCGGGATCTTCCAATCTCCTTCTTCCATAGGCGTCCGCCGGTTTCCGCTTCGTTTTTTTCATAGAAAAAGAAAAATTCTACTTTTCATAAACATTGTACTTTATTCCGTAAAACCGAGGCCAGGGCAGAGACACCTAGGGAAAAAGAAAGCGGGAAGATCCTCCCGAACGTCAGGGAAGCCGCGTGCGCGGCAGGTGAAAAGAGCCGCAGGCGACTTTCAAAAACAACACGGAGCTTTAACAGAGCCTTAAGTAAAAAACTTTTCTGATTGGTTCCGGCATAATAAAGAGGCAGAAGATGCTCGACTATCTCCCCTGCCTCACGGTTGTTTAATTTTATGCGAAAACTGTCTGCTTTAATAAAGTACTGTCTGCTCTAACTTTCATCCTCGTGATTAACCTGCCATTCGATTCCGAATTTGTCGGTGACG
>REBZ01000130.1 GCA_007692495.1 Alkalicoccus sp. | reverse complement strand
TGCGTTTCCGGCTGCTCCTGTGTATTGTGGTCACGGTTCAGGTCCACATTTTCTGTGTAGAAACCTTTCAGCAGTTCACTTTCTTCATATAACATCCGGGGAAAGATAGAGAAGCAGATTTCTTCACGTAATTATTCTTTTTGAAGCTGATAAAGCCCGGTGCTGTTTTTTAAAGTGCCTGACTTCTCCGCCTTATGGGCGAAGTGGAAATCTGTCAGGATCTTCCCCATTTAATGTTCGCGGGCTTTTCTCAAAAATATCCTGTTCGGGCACACTTCCAAATGTGACGTAGAGACCATATATTTATTCGTTATATAGGAAGAATGTTTTAGTGCAATATTGATAATTATGTAAAACTATGCTAATCTTTTTCCTATGAATCATATTTTCTCAAAATTCTAAATCATGCGAATTGAAAGGGGAATGGAAAGATGAAAAAGAAGTGGATGGGACTTGCAGCGGGGGCTGCAGCAGCGGCTGTACTGACAGCTTGCGGGAACGATGAAAATGAGGAAACGCCTACATATACTGTAGCAACGGATTCCAGTTACGTGCCTTTTGAATTTCTTAACGAAGAAACTGGTGAAATGGAAGGGTTCGATATTGATCTCATTAATGAGATCGCAGATCGTGTAGGTTTTGAGATTGATTTGGAAGTGGTGGAATTTGACGGTATTGTTTCCGGTATGGGAACGGGCCGTTATGACATCGGAATTGCCGGGATGACAATTACCGAAGAACGTGCCGAAAACTTTGAGTTTTCCAATCCTTACTACAGTGCCGGGCTGATTCTTGCCGTCCGCGCTGACGAAGAAGAAATCCAGTCGATTGATGACGTGGATGGACGTTCGGTTGCAACACGTGCAGCTACGACGAGCGAAACATACCTTCAGCAGAATACGGATGCAGAAGTTGTCACATTCCCGGATATCGTCAATGCGTACCAGGATCTCCAGTCAGGACGTGTGGACGCGGCCATTTACGATCTTCCTAACGTTCTTTACTATATCGAGACAGAAGGTGTAGGAGAAATGGAAGCTGTCGGTGATACGCTTACCGGTGAACAGTACGGCATTGCTTTCCCGGAAGACTCGGAAATTCGTGAAGACGTAAACGAAGCGCTTGCTGAAATGATGGAAGACGGCGCATATGCAGAAATTTACGAAGAGTGGTTTGGAAATGAACCGGACCTGGACGATCTTGCGGACAGCCCGGAAGAAGCAATGGAAATTCTGGCTGAAAGTGAAGAAGAAGGGGATGCGGAAGAAAACGACGGAGAAGAAGAAAACACAGAAAACAATGTTGAGGAAAACACAGACAATAACAACGAAGAATAAGTAAGTTTATCTGCAGCAGGAACTTTTCCGCCCGGCGCGGTATCAGGAAGTGCCGGGCGGATTTTCAGAGGGGGTTTTCGGAGCATGTTTGATAATTTAACCGTCCTGTTTACCAGTCCCCATTACACAAACGCTCTTCCATTTATATGGCAGGGGATGCAGCTGACGCTCATTGTTACATTTGTCGGGGTATTTATAGGATTTGTTATCGGCAGCATTTTTGGTCTGATGCGTCTTTCCAAAAACAAAATCATTTATGGCATTGCCACAGTCTACATAGAAGCACTTCGTGGCACACCAATTCTAGTTCAGGCACTTTTTCTTTACTTTGGTGTATCAGAATTTATCGGGCTTAATTTTACGGCCATCCAGGCGGGTATTCTCGTTATTGCGCTGAACGCGGGGGCTTACATTGCTGAAATCGTGCGCGGCGGCGTGGAATCTGTAGATAAAGGGCAGACAGAAGCAGGACGTTCCATGGGCATGACCTCCACTCAGACAATGCGCTATATCGTCTGGCCGCAGGCATTCAAGCGGATGATTCCACCGCTCGGCAACCAGTTTATTATAAGCTTGAAGGATACGTCGATCTTTGCGGTTATATCGCTTGGAGAAATGACTTATTTGATGAGGCAGTATGTAAGCACGACGGGTGACCCGTTCGTTCCTTACATTATGCTCTGTTTCGGGTACCTGATTATTACCGTACCGTCGATGATTCTTCTGAGACGGGTTGAACGGAGGTTGGATGTTTAAATGATTACTGTAAAAGATCTTCATAAAAGTTTTGGGGAAACAAAAGTACTCCAGGGGATTGATGCGGAAGTTGCAGAGAAGGAAGTTGTGTGCGTCATCGGTCCGTCCGGTTCCGGAAAGAGTACCTTTCTGCGGTGTCTGAATATGCTGGAAGAGATTACGGCTGGAGAAGTAGAGATCGACGGTGAAAAGCTGACGGATCCAAACGTTGATATCAATAAACTTCGATCCCGGGTGGGCATGGTGTTCCAGCATTTTAATCTTTTCCCTCATATGACGGTTCTTGATAACGTGTCTCTCGGACCGCGTAAAGTCAACGGCGTGGAGAGAAAACAGGCGGAAAAGGAAGCACAGGAAATGCTTGAAAAGGTAGGGCTCGGTGATAAAGCTAAATCTTATCCTGGAAGCCTTTCCGGTGGTCAAAAGCAGCGGGTGGCCATCGCACGTGCCCTTGCGATGAATCCAAAAGTGATGCTGTTTGACGAGCCCACTTCTGCTCTGGACCCGGAACTTGTCGGGGACGTGCTGGAAGTAATGAAAGACCTCGCTAAAGAAGGAATGACAATGGTCGTTGTTACCCACGAAATGGGCTTTGCCCGGGAAATGGGCGACCGTGTGATCTTTATGGATAAGGGAGTCATTATGGAAGAAGGAAAGCCGGAAAATCTTTTTGATAATCCGCAGAATGAACGGACACAGGCCTTCTTAAGCAAACTGCTGTAAAATATCTTTCAGGCTGTTGATAAAGTTTTTTTGATGTATAGATAGACGGTTTCCTGCTTTCGCCTTACGGGACGCTTTCCGGGCGGGCCGGGCTCAGCTAATTCCTTCCGCCCGCAGGTTGGAAGGAATGGATCTTCGCCTCGTCCTTAATCGCCTCGGAGTCGTCCCTTCGGCTGCAGCAGAGAAATAGGAAGAAGTTTTCTACCATGATAAATCTCCTTATTGCAGCCGTTTTTTTGATAAAGAGTTGGCTTTCCCTCCGTAACGGCGGAGACGCAGGTAGGATTGAGCGCAGTCAGAAGATCCTTTTCCATGGCGCAGGCCAAACAGCTGAAGACCAGCCCACGGCAGGCTTCCGCTGGTAAGAGAAGGAGCTTATACACTGACTGGAATAAATATTCTGGAACGATAACTTGAAAGCTATTTTTCCCATTTCGGGAAAAATAGCTTTTTTGAGTATGAGTGTCACCATTCAAAAACAATTTTCACAAACAGTGTAATTGCCGAGTAGCCAAAGGAGGCGGCTATAAATGTCGGCAGGTGGGCAGAGCCTTCGGAAGGAAGTTCATTTTTAATAACATTGAACATGATGGCCCCGGAAATAAAAGCGAAAACAATCGACAGGAGGAGTGGAGAATGCGGAGTGAATTCAGCAATGAGCCATCCGGACAGAATACCGCCTGCCAGCATAAATCTTCCGTATTTCCGGTACTTCTGATTGTTTTCCCGGAACATATCGTGAGCTACGGCCATGAAGTGGAGGCCTACGGCAACCCCGTAAAACATCAGCTGGGGGATTGTCTGGTCAGCGGCAAACATAATGTAGGAAATCAGCATATTATAAACAAAGAACAGACAGATCTGTACAAAAAAGAAGTGGTCCTCCACCGGAGTGCCTTTTTTATAGCGGTATCTTTCTGCGAGTTTATTAAGCGTATAGAAAACAACGATACCGATCAAACCGAAAAAATACAGCTCGGATTCCATAGCCAGCTCAAAAGCCGTTTCTCCAAAGTCATCCTGTTCATGGTGAAGAGAGGGAAGGATATAAACGAAAATATAAGAAACAGCGATACCACCGGCCAGAGACATCCATTTAATTTTCCCGAGGGAGGAACTGGAAATAATCCGGTTGGCAAAAACCTGAATAATAAGAAAGAAGATTACGATAAAAACAGAAGCCATATTTTTTTCCCCGCTTTTTCCTGAAAGTTGTTCTTTTTCTAAATTAGCATAACACAGCAGGAATTCCGATTAATATGCTGTTGGAAGAACAGCTTCTAGAAACTTCAAGTAAGGGTGCGGGGATCTCTGCGCAGCATTCTATAATCTGGCAGAAAATATTTTCAGTCCTCTGTATAATCCTGAAGAAAAGTGAAATAGAGGTTGTAGAATAAGAACGTGTGATCCCTTTTTCTTATAAAGGAGGGATCACATGGATAAATATTTAGAACGGGGAAATATGATGTGGGAAGGAAGCCGCATGCTGCTGCATGAACACCGGGAGGCTCTGGAAAAATATCACCGGGATAAATTAAAGGAACCTCCGCCGGATCCATGCCGGGAAGATTTGATGGAAATGGGAAAAGCGGCCATGGATTCGTTGAACTATGAAATCGAAGTAACGGTAACGTTATGGGAGGATGGTTTCTTTAAAGAGGAAACCGGGGTTGTCGAAAGAGTAGAGGAGCTGCAGCAGAAAATGAAATTCAAGGGAAAATGGATATCTTTCAAACATTTAAAGTGGATTGAACGGAAAAGCTGGGAATTTTAAAAATCGCTGCTGTGCGGCCGTTGAAGCACAAAATAAATATTGATCTTTTCCTCCGGATTCATTAAACTAAGAATACTTCATATGAGGAGGAGGGGGGATTATGGACCGCACACCAAAAGAACAGTTTTTTGAAGACTGCAAAGCCATTGGCAGAGTGAAGATGTCTTTGAAAGAAGCAGAAAAAGAAGCTTCGGACGATGAATGTATTATTGCTAATGAAGAAGCTTCCGAATACGTTTTGATACCGTATGAATGGGCAGAAAGAGCAACATTTCTCGGTTATAAAATTTATAAAGTCTGTGCGAAGTAATTTTCACATGCAGTATATTATATAAAACGGGCCTTCCAGCAGGAGGGTCCGTTTGTTTCGTTTCTAAGACAGGACAGCCCACCTCTAAGCGGTTGTGGTCGTTTTTAATTGAACATTCTGAAAAAAGCCTTGTCATATTATCTTTCGTTCTCCCATTATTTTTTCCTGCTCTGTGACATAATCAACATCAAATGGAAATTAGTTTGATCATCGTTTGCTGCATTGCCGGAAAGTTGAAGAAAAGCAGCCAGCATATGGAGGGAAAGTATGTCTAAGTTGAGGCTTGTACTTATTGGAAACGGGATGGCAGGAATGCATACAGTGGAGAAGATTATAGAAAAACATCCCGATATGTTCGAAATTACGGTTTTCGGAAAAGAAAAGCACCCTAATTATAACCGCATCAAGCTTTCTTCTGTCCTGCAGGGAGATACGGCTCTGGAAGACATTTCGATTCATACGTCTTCGTGGTATAAGAACCATCACATTGACTTGTATACAGGTGAAGAAGTTACGCGGATTGATAAGGATAAAAAATCAGTTACGACGGATAAAAACACGACAGTGTTTTACGATAAGCTGATTATTGCAACCGGATCGACTCCTTTTATTCTTCCTGTGCCCGGTGCAGAAAAAGAAGGAGTTATTCCATTTCGGACGATTGAGCACTGCCGTTATATGATCGAGTCCTCTTCCCGTATGAAAAAAGCTGTAGTCATCGGGGGCGGGCTGCTTGGACTGGAAGCCGCGCGTGGGCTGCTTCACCTGGGGATGGAAGTAAATGTCGTTCACCTCGGAAGTTACTTAATGGACCGCCAGCTGGATGAAACGGCAGCACAGATGCTGCAGGGTGAGCTGGAAGAACAGGGAATGAATTTTCTTTTGGAAAAGCAGACAGAAGAAATTTCAGGGGAAAACAGCCGTGTCGAACGGGTGCATTTTAAAGATGGAACGAGTGTGGACGCTGATATGGTCGTAATGTCAGCGGGAATAGCACCAAATAAAAAACTGGCCGAGCAAAGTGGCATCGAAACAGGCCGGGGAATTATCGTCGACGATAAAATGAAGACAAACGCGCCGGATGTTTTTGCTGTTGGAGAGTGTGCGGAGCACAGAGGAATAACCTACGGACTCGTTCAGCCTCTGTATGAACAATCCGAAGTGCTTGCGGCCCGGCTGACGGAAAAAGAGGACAAAAAATATGAAGGCTCTCTGCTGTACACCCAGCTGAAAATTTCCGGGCTGGACGTATTTTCTGCAGGGAGTCTGGAAGAAAATAACGCCACCCGGACGCTGAAGATGTACGATGAAGTCCATAAAGTATATAAAAAAATTATCATTCAGGATGAAGTTGTGCAGGGAGCAGTATTATACGGGGATGTAAGGCAGCAGAGAAAGCTGCTTGATTTAATTTCCAGCAGAAAAACCCTTTCGGACGAGGCCCTTCAAAACTTAATGATATCTGCGGGAACAGAAGAAAAAGTCGTTGAATCACTCCCGCTGCATGCACACATATGCCAGTGCAACAGTGTCTCAAAAGAAGAGATTATCCGCTCCGTCCAGGAGAAAGGATGCGGCAGTACCGAGGAAATCAAAACATGCACGAAAGCTTCAGGATCGTGCGGAAGCTGCCGGCCGCTGGTGGAGGAAATGCTTGCGTATATTCAGAGCGGAAGTTTTGACGAATATCCGGAAAAAAAATCTCTCTGTTCCTGCACGGATAAAACAGAGGAAGAGATCATCAGGAAGATTCAGGAACAGCAGCTGGATTCAGTGCAGAAAGTATTCGAGGCTTCCGGATGGACGGATACGAAAGGATGTCCCGCGTGCCTTCCGGCAGTCACTTATTATATAGAAATGATGTACCCGGAAAAACGGTATACAGCAGGCCACGCTTCCACTGTAGTTGAAAACACCGACGGAACCTTTACTTTTACAGTTCAGCTGTACGGGGGAGAGATCACTCCTCAGGAATTAATAAAAACTGCGGAAACAGCTGAAAAATATCATATTGCTTCTCTGCAGCTGACTCCGGAACAGCGCCTGCAGTTTTCCGGAGTGGAAAGAAAAGATCTTTCCGGATTAACCCGTGAACTGGGTATGACTTTGTTAACGACGGCTTCCTTTGCCTTCCAACCTGTCAGAACCATGCCGGAAATAAAAGGGCAGAAAAGAAATCGCCGCCCGGTTACGGAGGCGGCGTCGTTTATAGAAAAAAAGATGGAAAATCTTCCGTTTCCTTATCATGTACGTATGTATACCGGCTTTTCGCCGGAAGAAAAAGAGGAGATACAAAAACAGGACTTCGGGCTCCTGGCTGGTGATGAAGGGTGGGGGATGTACGTCGGTGAAAAACTGCTCTATGCAGCCTCCGACAGACAGGAAGTGATTACATTGATACTGGCACTTATTCAATACTACCGGGAAGGAGCCAAGTTCCGGGAGCCCGCAGCGGAATGGGCAGAAAGAGTCAGTTTCGTTCACATCCGGGAAGTTTTATTTGATCCGGAAATGGTGGAAGTGCTTTTAAACAGACTGGATAAAGAACGAAAGCTGCAGGACAGCCAGGTTCTGACATTCGCCTGAAATAAGCAAAAACACGACAAGGACCCGGACGTTATGACTTCGTCCATATACAGAAGCAGCTGTTAAAAAACCATATAGGAAGGAGTTCCCTATGAAGCATTCCATGCTCACGTATTATAGAGAAAAACAGCTTAACATGGAGTCGGAAACGATTTTTGAAACACAGTGTCCTTTTTGCAGCATGCAGTGCAAAAAGCAGGTGATCGAACAAAGGTATGGTAAAAGAAAGCGTTACGTAACGAGAGGCGTCGATAATCCGACGACTCAGGGAAGGCTTTGTATTAAAGGAATGAATGCTTATCAGCATGCCGTTCATAAAGACAGGCTGACGGAACCGATGATGAAGAAAAACGGGGAATTTGTTCCGGTCAGCTGGGACGAAGCGCTCGATCTGATCCGTCAGAGGTTTACGTCAATCCAGAAGCAGAGCGGCAGCGATTCTCTTGGAGTATACGGCAGCGCATCGATTACGAACGAAGAATCCTATCTGCTCGGGAAGCTCGCCCGGGTCGGTCTGCAGACGAAACATATTGATTATAACGGCCGGTTCTGTATGGCTTCCGCCGCAACAGCAGGAAAAGCTGTTCTAGGTATCGACCGGGGACTGACCAGTTCTTTACACGAAATACCGGAGGCAGAGTGTCTTATTCTGGCTGGAACAAATATTGCGGAATGCCAGCCTACGCTTATGCCTTATTTTGAAGAAGCACGCCAAAAAGGTGCCTATATCATTGTGATTGATCCAAGAGAAACAGAAACGGCTGCTATGGCAGATCTTCATTTAAAAGTGAAGCCGGGGCGCGATGCAGCTCTGGCAAACACGATGATAAAAGTTCTTTTCCAGGAAGGGCTAGTGGACGAAAAATTTGTAAAAAATAAAACGAACGGGTTTGAGGCTCTTAAAGAACATATCGGAAAAGTGGACCTGGAAGCAGCGGCTGAATCAACAGGAGTTCCACTGAAAGATATTGCAAAAGCAGCAAAAGTTTTTGGGAAAGCCGGTTCCGGCATGGTATTTACAGCGAGAGGAATCGAGCAGCAGACGGATGGCCATATGACGGTCCGCAACTTTCTGAATCTCGTACTGCTCACCGGAAAAATCGGCAGAAAAGGGTGCGGATATGGAGCGGTAACCGGACAGGGCAACGGCCAGGGAGGAAGAGAACATGGGCAGAAATGTGATCAGCTCCCCGGGTACCGCTCTATTGAAAATGAAGAAGACCGAAAGTATATTTCCCGGGTCTGGGGCATCGAGGAAAAGGATCTCCCCGGAAAAGGAGTATCTGCCTATGAAATGATGGAAAAAGTCCATGAAAAAGAAATTAAGGGCATGTTTCTTATGTGCTCCAATCCAGTAGTCTCCAACCCGAATGCCGGTTTCGTCAAAGAAGCTGTCGGGAAGCTTGATTTTTTTGTGGTGGCAGATTTATTTATGTCGGAAACGGCGGTTCTGGCAGATCTTGTTCTGCCGGCGGCCTCCTATTTGGAGGACGAGGGAACGATGACGAACATCGAAGGACGGGTTACCCTGCGGGAAGCTACGAGGAACCCGGTTGGAAACAGCCGGAGGGACTGGGAAATCATCTGCGATATAGCACAGGTGATGGGGAAAGGAGAATTTTTTTCCTACGCTTCAGCAGAGGAAATATTCGACGAACTCCGGACTGCCAGCAGAGGAGGAGCGGCGGATTATTACGGAATGACTTACGAGCGCCTGCGTGCTGAGAAAGGTATCTTATGGCCGTGCCCGAATACGGAGCATCCGGGGACAGTCCGGCTGTTTGAAAAAGAGTTTGCACATGAGGATAAGCGCGCGCTCCTTACTCCGGTAACGAATGAGGCAGAAGTCGGAAAGGAAGAGCCGACAGCAGCCTACCCTCTTTATTTAACGACCGGACGGGTTGCGTCTCATTATTTAACAGGCGTTCAGACGAGAAAAAGCTCCAATCTGGCGGCCCGCTTCTTTGAATCGTTTATGGAGATTCATCCGGAAACGGCTGAAAAATACGGTATTCCAGAAGGAGAGCTGGTGGAGGTGCAGTCCAGACGGGGAGGAATTGTCGTCCGCAGTGTTTTTACAGACAAAATAAGAGAAGATACAATTTTTGTGCCGTTTCACTGGGCGGAACAGCAGAACGTAAATATGCTGATTCCGAAAGATCTTGACCCAATATGCCGTATGCCAGGTTACAAATCTTCCGCTGTCTGTGTGACAAGATACCACCCGGAAGCCGAATCCCGTTCTGTATAAAGAGAAGTCATTAAACCGCTGAGCAGAAGTCCTCTCACTGAGGACTTCTGCTTTTCTTTCGGCATTGTCTGAAACTCCAGAAAGTTATTCTTCCGCTGTGTGAAAGTCCGGGGTTGAGTAAGGAAGGAAGCTTTCCCTGTGGAAGCGAAGGCAGCCGTGCATTCGTTATTCGGTAGAAATAAATTGGGTGTTGGAAGAATTATGGGAGCCTATTGAAACTATTCCGGAAGGAGCTGGCAGTATTCCGCTGTCATTTGGTAGAATCGCCGCACCTTTCCACCGCCTGATCGACTTTTCACCATAAAAAATAATCTCCTTACCATCCGCCGTCCGAAAAACGACAAAAAAAGGCTGTCCGCCGTGAATTCCACGTTACGGGACAGCCTTTCTTTCATATGCTGTTGTTTACTGCTGCATTGACTTTTTATACTTTCACGGAATCCGAGGCAGTTTTTTTAGAAAGCTTCCATTCTTTTCTCCACTCCAGCTGGGCCATGTAAAGAAGACCGAGAGCTGCTAGTGATACGAGGGAAAAGGCAATAAAGCCGCTTGCGTACGTGCCGGTGAGACTTCGTAATGAACCGAGCATATTTGGAAGGAAGAATCCGCCGATACCTCCGGCAGCTCCTACAATTCCGGTAACCATTCCAATTTCCTTCTGGAAGCGCTGAGGAACAAGCTGGAACACGGCGCCGTTACCCATTCCAAGACATCCCATCCCGACAAACAGGACAGCGATTACGAGAGCAAGTGGTGGAAGCAGGCTGACGCCGAGCATGCAGACAGCTACACCGACCAGGAGATACTGAAGCAGCCGGACACCGCCGATTTTATCCGCTATCAGCCCGCCGACAGGTCTAAGAAAACTACCCGAAGCAATAACAATAGTTACAAAATAACCGGCCATTACGCCGGAAACACTGTACTGAGAGGCGAAAAAGTAGCTTAAAAAGCTGGCTAGTCCGACAAAACCGCCGAACGTGACGCTGTAGAGAGCGCAGAAATACCAGGCGTCCCGTTCCTTTAATACAGAAAAGTAATCTTTAATCGGTTTTGGTTTCGGCTGATTTGGTGGTTCTTTTGCCATGAGAATGTAGGAGATGAGAACGAGAGATAAAGGTATCAGGGCCAGACCGAATACACCATTCCATCCTACAACTTCGGCAAGTCCGGGCCCGAAAAGTGTGGCGAGCAGCGTTCCGCTGTTACCGGCTCCGGCAATACCCATCGCCACCCCTTGAAGATGCGGGGGATACCAGCGGCTTGCCATAGGGAGAGCTGCAGAGAAACTTGCACCCGCTACACCAAGAAGAATACCGATAAAATAAAGTTCCGCTACCGTGAATCCAAACAGCCATCCCCATATGAGGGGAATCATTGTCACAAGCATGCCGCCGATGGATGTTTTCTTCGGACCAAAACGGTCAGTGAGAATCCCCATAACTACCCGGAAAACAGAACCTGCCAGGATCGGGATCGCTACAATCAGTCCGACCTGACCGGGGGACAAACCGAAATCAGCTGTGATATAAACCCCGAGTGCCCCGAGAAGCACCCAGATCATAAAACTGATATCAAAGTACAAAAATGACGACAACAGGGAAGGGGTATGACCACTCTTTCTTAAATCAGCTAACTTCACTATTAAAACACTCCTCCAAAAGAAATATTCTATTTCATTGTTTCAGGAAATTTTCAGGAAAACATTAACTGTGTAAGGTTATATAACCAATTATTTAAAAAATCAGAAAACAAAAAAGTGACTGCACACGCTGGCTCTGAAGGAGGTAAACGCTTCATTAATAAAGTGTTATCGGTTTTATTTTCAATGCAGTTTTTCAGAAAGGAAGCTTCTGTAATTTTAAAAACAGGCTACCTTGAAAATAAAAAGTGAACCTCTGCTTTCGTTTCCATGGAGAGGCTTTCCAAGCGGGCCGGCCTCAGCTAATTCCATCCTGAACGGATCTTCGGCTCGGCCTTGCTCGCTCTGGAGTTCCTCCATGTCCACTACAGCTTACGGTAAAAAAGACCAAGCATAAACAGGCTTCGTTCCACCTGTTTAGATAAGAGGTCCTCTTACTGGAAAAGGACCTTTTCATTCCTCATGGTGCAAAGATTTTTGCATGGATGTCTCTGTTAAAGCTCAATGTTGTTATTGGAGCGCCTGTGGAAGCGAAGTTTTCTGTATTTATCAATCCTGGACCTTAACAGAGACATGGATGCAGTTAAAAACCGCCCTATGAAAAATAAAAATATCGAACGCTGTGTAACGAAGGAGGGGACACCCAGAGGATCAGCACCGTTCGAAAATTAGTAGGGAACAAGCCCTCGGGTAAGCCCCGGCGAGAGTGCAGCAGCGTTATGTCCACCTCATAAAATGAGCTATTTTCAAGGCAGCTTAAAAATAAAAGCCGAAGCTATTTTTAAAGATATCTGCGTAAGACCTGCAGATCCTCACAGGAGGGGGAAAATCCGAAAGTTCAGCAGAAAATCGTGAGGGAATATTCTGAAATTTCCGTGTCAGAAGTTCTGACATAAAAGATGTATTTAATAACTATGTATTTTAATATGACAAACATGGATAGAAAAACCAGTAAGCTTCCAGTGAATTATTGTAAATTCGATGTGCGGCTGCAGCCCGCAGAACGCGGAAAGCTTTTTCCTTCACCAGCAGGTGCTTAAAGAAGGAAGCACTAAAAAAACAAAGGAGCAGATTAACAATGAGAAAAGGAAAAGTTTATTTAATAGGAGCAGGTCCCGGGGATGCGGATCTCATTACTGTACGCGGAAAAGAATTACTGGAAAAGGCAGAATGTATCGTTTATGACCGTCTTATTAACCGCGAACTGCTGAAATACGTACCGGCCGGAGCAGAAAAAATTTACTGCGGGAAATGGTCCGGGTTTCATCTTATGAAACAGGAAGACATTCAGGAGGCACTGGTGGACCGGGCAGAAAAAGGAAAAATTGTCGTGCGGTTGAAAGGAGGCGACCCTTCCATATTCGGAAGGGTCGGGGAAGAAGCTCAGCTGTGTGCGGAAAAAGGAATATCATTTGAAATGGTGCCGGGTATCTCATCGGGAACAGCTGCTCCGGCCTATGCCGGTATTCCATTAACACACAGAGATTACAGTTCTTCCGTTGCTTTTGTAACAGGGCACGCCTGCGAAGGAAGTCGTAATGGAGCTCCCGGTGTGCAATGGAAGGAACTTGCCGGGGGAGTGGATACACTGGTGATTTACATGGGAGTCAAAAATCTCTCAGATATCAGGGAAAAACTTCTCGCCGGGGGCAAGGACGGTGCGACTCCTGTCGCTTTTATTCAGCAGGGCACAACGTCGGAACAAAAAACATATACGACGACACTGGCAGAAGCGGTCCGGACGGCAGAAGAGGTACAGCTGACGTCCCCGGCGGTCATCGTCGTCGGAGAAGTAGTAAAGCTGCATGACCAGCTTTCCTGGTTTGAAAAGCAGGAAAGCAGATCCGATAAAATGCCCTTCGTTCACGTCATTTAAATTTATCACTGTGGAGGTATAACATATTTATGAAAAAACTCGTACTGATAGGAAACGGAATGGCCGGCGTACGGACAATTGAGGAAATACTCAAAAAAGACACAGAAAGCTGGGAAATTACCATTTTCGGGAGTGAACCGTACCCAAACTATAACCGGATACTGCTTTCTTCCGTTCTCCAGGGGGACAGCAGTGTCGATGACATTGTGCTTAACGACTTCGACTGGTACACAAAGCACGGTATCATCCTCCATTCAGGGGATGAAGTGCAGCGCGTGGATACAGAAAAACAGGTGGTCTACAGCAGCAAAGGAGTAGAGGCTTCCTACGACAAACTGATCTTTGCGACCGGATCCGATCCCTTCATGCTTCCGGTGGATGGTGCGGACAAAGAAGGAGTTATTGCCTTCCGGGATATCAAGGACTGTGAAGAGATGATCAGCACTTCAAAAAAGTATAAAAAAGCTGTCGTTATCGGAGGAGGGCTTCTCGGACTTGAAGCCGCAAGAGGACTGCTCAATCTGAATATGGAAGTGGATGTTGTTCATATCCACAATTATTTAATGGAAAGACAGCTCGATGAGCCGGCGGCAGGAATGCTTCAGGAAGAGCTGGAAAAGCAGGGCATGAATTTTCTCATGGAAAAAGAAACGTTGAAAATCCGCGGGAAAAAACGGGCTTCCGGCCTGCTTTTCAAAGACGGATCCTCTGTAGAAGCTGACCTGGTCGTCATGGCCGTCGGTATTAAACCGAACGTATCACTTGCCCGGGAAACTGGACTGGAAGTGGAACGGGCCATCGTAGTCGATGACTATATGCAGACGAGTGCACCGAATGTGTATGCGGTCGGTGAATGTGTACAGCACCGGGAGATGGTGTACGGACTTGTCGCTCCTTTGTATGAACAGGGAAAAGTTCTGGCGGAGCATGTAACGGGTGAAAAAGAACCGAAAGGATATGAGGGCACGCTTTTATATACGCAGCTGAAAGTATCCGGCGTGGATGTTTTTTCTGCCGGGGAATTCACGGATAAAGCAGACACAAAAGCAATCCGCGTCCATGATGAATTTGAGGGGCTCTATAAAAAAGTGGTAGTGCGTGACAATAAAGTAATCGGATCGGTGCTTTTCGGGGACACATCCGATTCCCCCCGGCTGCTTGACATGATGAAAAGCGGTCAGGACATTTCCGAAATGAACAAAGTGGCTATTCTGCCGTCGGAGGAACGGGGTGAAAATCTGGAAAGCCCGGTTATTGCCATGGCGGACACCGAAACGATCTGCGGATGCAATGGCGTCTGCAAGGGTGATATAACCGCAGCAATCAAAGACCAGGAGCTCTCCTCCGTGCAGGAAGTGACGCAGAATACGAACGCCGGGCGCTCCTGCGGCGGTTGTAAGCCGCTCGTTTCAGACCTGCTGGAACATACACTCGGGGAAGCTTTCAGTGAAGCGGATCAGAAGCAGCCGGTATGTGCATGTACTACACATACTCATGAAGAAGTACAGGCAGAAATCAAATCGAAAAAGCTGACGCTTGTCCGGGAAGTAATGAACGTTATGGGATGGGAAAATGAAGAAGGATGCCCTTCCTGCCGGCCGGCGATCAACTACTACATCGGGCTTTTCTGGCCGGAGGAAGCAGAGGATGACGCCAACTCCCGCTTTATCAATGAACGGGTGCACGCCAACATTCAGAACGACGGCACCTTTTCTGTCGTACCGCGGATGTACGGAGGCGTGACGAACCCGGAGGAATTACGAAAAATCGCCGATACGGCGGATAAATACAATGTGAAAATGGTGAAAGTAACCGGCGGGCAGCGTCTGGACCTTCTCGGTGTAAATAAGGAGGATCTTCCGAAAATATGGGAGGACCTCGACATGCCTTCCGGCCATGCCTACGGAAAAGCAGTGCGTACTGTCAAAACGTGTGTCGGACAGGACTTCTGCCGGTTTGGTACGCAGGATTCGATTCAGATGGGGATTGATATAGAGAAAAAATTCCAGGGTCTGCAGACGCCGCATAAGGTAAAAATGGCCGTTTCCGCCTGTCCGCGGAACTGCGCAGAGTCCGGTATTAAAGACATAGGTGTCGTAGGGCTTCAGGGAGCCTGGGAAATGTATGTCGGTGGCAATGGCGGTGTTGATCTCCGGGGAGGCGACCTGCTCTGTACCGTGCATACGGACGAAGAACTGATGGAGATGATCGGTGCCTACATGCAGTATTACCGGGAAACCGCCCGCTACCTGGAGCGTACGTCCCACTGGCTGGAACGGGTAGGGCTGGATCATGTTAAATCGATCCTGGTTGAAGATGCCGAACAGCGCAGGGAACTGAACAGCCGGGTCGAAACGGCTCTTTCCACCTTCAATGAACCTTGGCAGCAGATCATCGAAAGCGGGAAAATTAAGCAGGACTACTACGAAGTGAAAGTGACTTCCTGATTAAAAGCAATGTTAAAGGGCCTTCAAGGAAACTCCGCTTCAGTCCGGACTGGCGTGGAGAAGCCGCAGGCACTCCCTCTGGCAATACTGACAAACTCATTACAAAACAGGAGGAATCATCATGCAGGAGACTGTAAACAAAGTTTTTGCGGGACCGGTTGAGGACTTTCCGATAAAAATAAGCAAAGAAGTTGTGACAGGAGACTTAAAGCTGGCTGTTTTTCGTCTTTCAGAAGATGAATTTTATACGATAAAAAATGAATGTCCGCATAAAAAAGGACCTCTTGTCGAAGGAATGATCAGCGGTCAGCACGTTTTCTGCCCGCTCCATAACTGGAAAATTGATGTCACAGACGGGCAGGTACAGGCACCGGATGAAGGGTGCGTCCAGACCTATCGGACGGAGGTGGTCGGGAAAAACGTATTTGTCACGATTTAGAGGAGGGAAAACAGATGCAGAGATGGATCAAACGGACAGCGAAAGGAAAGAAAAGAGCAGAAGACCTTTCCTATGAAGAAGCCTCTGCAGCGGCGGAAGCGATTGCTTCCGGACATTCCACGGATGCCCAGACAGCTGCCATCCTTATTTCAGAAAGGCTGAAAACGGAATCGCCGGAAGAGGCACTGGCATTTGCGGAGACCTTCCGAAAACATTCCTGCAGCATCCCGGTGTCGCAGAAATTACAACAAAAGCTGGTAGATTTCGGTGGTCCTTACACCGGAAGAAAAACGTTTGCAGCAACGATCCCTGCTTCGCTTCTGCTGGCAGAGATGGGGCTGCCGGTTTATCTTCACAGCAGTGATGCCCTGCCGCCTCGGTACGGCACTCCACTGAAAGATATCGTAGCTGAGCTTGGCATTTCTTTAAAAACCGGACCGGTAAGAACGGCAGAAAACCTGGAAGAAGCAGGAATAGGATTCGGAGAAACCGAAGAACTCTGCCCGCCGCTGGCATCACTGCGTAAAATAAGGAAAGAACTCGGGGTCCGCACTTTATTGAATACGACAGAAAAAATTATCAGCCCACCCGGAGCCGAAAATATTATGACAGGGATTTTTCACCGTACGGTAGTAGATACGAATGCCCGGCTGCTTCGTGCTCTTGGATATAAAAACATGTACATGGTCCAGGGAGTTGAAGGATCGGAGGACCTCCCTGTCCACAGGAAAAGCTTTTTGTATCACGTGACGGAACGGGAAACGCGCTGTATTGATATTGACCCGAAAGAAGCCGGCATAACGGCTGGAAGAAACAAAATGATGGAAAACCTTGCTTTGAAAGAACAGGCAGACTTAATCATCCAGGTATTGGAAGGGGAAGGTCACAGTACAGAAAAAGGGAAATATGCCCATCTGCTCACAATATATAACACAGGAGTACGCTGTTATTTATTTGGTCTGACGCCGACGATCTGCGACGGAATACATCTCGCAGAAAAAAAGCTGGAAGCAGGAAAAGGACTGCAGCAGCTGAAATTATGGAGGGAGTTATCAAATGAAACACATACTACTGATCGGCCACGGGAGCAGAGACAGCGAAGGAACTGCCCAGTTTAAAGAAATGGTGGAAACTGTAAGGGAAAAGGCCCCGCATTATCCTGTCAATTACTGCTTTTTGGAGCTGGCCGTTCCGGACATTACAGAAGGGATAAAGCAGTGCGCGGAGGCCGGGGCTTCAGATATTATTGCGATTCCTGTGCTTTTGTCAAAAGCCGGTCACTACAAACGGGACATCCCGGCTCATCTGGAAGAAGCGGGGAAGGCATACCCGGGTACTGCAGTACATTACGGGGAGTATCTTGGAGGACATCCTCTGACGGCCGATGTTTTAATGAGCCGGCTGCTCTGTGTTCCTGAGACCGAAAAGAGGCAGTCGGAAGTAGTGCTTGTCAGCCAGGGGAGCAGCGATGAAGAAGGAAACAGCAGTATTAAAGGCCTGGCGGAAAAACTCGGACAGAAGCTCCAGAGAGATCCGGTTCATACAGCTTTCATGGTAACTGCATCACCTTCTCTTGAAATGAAGCTTGAGGAACTGATCCAGCAGGGAAAGAAAAAAATTGTGATTCTTCCCGGATTTTTATTCGAAGGGGCGATGGTGAAGAAAATTCGTAAAATCGCGGCAGCAGTTAATGAGAAACAGGGAAGAAGCATGATTTTTCAGGCAGAGTGTTTTGGGACAGAAGATCTTTTTGCCGAAATTATTGCAGATCGGATTACCGCTGCTGCCCATGAAATTGAAAACGCAGCAGCAGAAAAAGTTGTTTAGTGAAAAGTAGAGCGGAACAGCAGAAAGCCTGTCAGATAAATTCTGACAGGCTTTCTCCGGTTTGTTAATTAAATGATCTGTACAGAATAGTTATTCCAGTCGTTGTATGAGCTCCTTCTCTTACCGAGCCTGCCGCAGGGCTCAGCGTCAGCTGTTTAGCCCGCGGCTTACCGGTGTGGCTGCTCTCTGATGCAGGGAAAATTCTATTTCGGCGGGCTGAACTGCTGGAATACTGTATTACGAGAATCTTTATAAATTTCCTCATCGGCCGCAGTATTAATAATCATTACGTTCCGATGGACGGCGAGCGCCAGGTTGGTGGCTCCTGCACCGTGGGAATGGACGAGATCCGTCAAAGAATATA
>REBZ01000205.1 GCA_007692495.1 Alkalicoccus sp. | reverse complement strand
GGATAGATCTGAAAGTGGAAGTTATTAAAGGCGGCATGGAAAAGTTCCAGATTAAGTCCAATCCGGTTTTCCGGACAAGTCCCGTGGAACCCCATTACACGGATTATATTGTTTTTGAAGGTGTTTCTGTTAATGAGCATAATGGAAAACAGCATTACCTTGATGCCCATCTCGCCTACAGGAGAGCCTGTCTGAATGCAATTGACTACATGAAAACACTTGGATATACAGGCGAGCAGGCCTATATGCTTTTAAGCACAGCGCCCGTGGAAGGAAGAGTCAGCGGCATTGTTGATATCCCGAATGCCTGCTGCACGGTAGCCATTCCGAAGGACATTTTCGATAAAGATCCTTTTCCGGAAAGCAGGTGATTCGATTGATTCCCTACTCTTTTAAGTGCCCGGCCTGCGGTGTTTATACAGAGTACCACCGGTCCATGCAGGGTCAGAAAAATTTTTCATGCTGTCCGGACTGCGGTCTGGAAGCTTCGAGAACCTACCAGGCTCCGCACGTAGTGAGAATGGATGGACGTGTAAAAAGACGGATCGAAAAAGGAATAGAACCGCGCATCATGAACCGCTCCGAAATAAATGGCACTCCCGTCCGTTCCTCTGTTCCCGCTTCCAGGCCATGGCAGGTTTAACAAAACAACAGCGCTGCACAAAAAAAGGCTGGCCCGATACTTTTTTTTGGGTCAGTCTTCGATGTGCTGATTAAGTTATCCTCCTGGAATAATCACTCTCTTTGGAGGAACCCCCCAATGTTCCTGCGGCATGCTGCCGGTTTGGAGCCGTTTTTTTACGTCTTAACAGCCCTCTCTACTGGAAGATTTTACAGAAGAAAAGTTTTAGGAAAGTTCTTTTTCTACAGAAATTTCGTTCATGGAAGCTTTAAAACGAACGATTTTTTCAGCACTGTCGAGAACAAAGCGAATTCTTTTTACAAACTTCAGCTGTGGTGCCTGTTCAATAACGGTATGGAGCGCCATTTCTGCTGCTTCTTGAAAAGGATAGCCTCCCCTGCCGGTGGCCAGAGCAGGTACAGCAATCGTTTCAATCTGATATTTTTCGGCAAGCGCAAGAATATTCCGGTAGCAGGCCACAAGCAGTACATCGGCAGGAATATCCCGCTTATAGACCGGCCCGCGGCAGTGAATAACGTAATCGTTAGGAAGATAATATCCTTCGGTTATAAAAGCTTCCCCGGGACGTACCGGCGTCATTCTTCTGACGGCTTCCGTAAGCTGCGGGCCCCCGATGCGCTGAACTGCTCCTGATACGCCTTCACTTTTTTGAATGCGTGCTTCTGCGCCGCTGACGATACACTCTACATCCTCCTGCCTCGTAATGTCCCCCCGGACGATTTCCAGTGTCAGACCATGAACATCGACTTCCATGCACCATTCCTCCTATTATCGTTTAACTTTATTATACGTCTCTTCCCTGTTTTCTAAAAGCTGAGACACCTTTCCGGTATTTTTATTTATCTTTTAAAAAAAGCTGTTTTAATGTTCGGTGTCGGCAGCTGAAGAAATCTTCCGCTGCAGGCGCCCCCCTAATCAACGCGGGGCTTTAATGGAGGCTTTAATAAATGAATTTTTGAATTTGAAGCAATAAAAAACAGCCTGCCGGTGCGGCAGGCTGTTCCTACTTTTTTAATTACTGAGATAGTGCTTCAGGCAGATTGATTACGCCGTTTCCGTACTCAAAGGAGCTGCCGAGATGATCTGCTGTTTCGTTCAGCGTGCTTCGTACATCTTCACTTGAAAGCGATGAATCATTATGCATCATAAGTGCTGCAGCCCCTGCTGCATGCGGTGCTGCCATGGAAGTACCGTTCAGGGAAGCGTAGGAATTCCCCGGGTACGTACTGTAAATGTCCGCTCCCGGCGCCATAACTTCCAGTTCGTTACCTACACTGGAAAAAGAAGCACGGTTATCATTGCTGTCGAGTGCCCCTACTGCCATTACTGAATCATAGCGTGCCGGGTAGTTGATTGTGTTGCTTCCAAACCAGTTTGTTCCGTCGTTCCCTGCTGCTGCAATTACAAGAATACCGGCTTCCGAAGCATTGCTGCTTGCCGTTTCCATTGCCTGTGAATGTGTTGGTGTACCGAGACTCATATTTATTACATCCATATCGTTGGCGATGGACCACTCGATGCCTGCAATAATTCCATCGAGCGTTCCTCCACCTTCAGCTCCAAGCACTTTCACCGCATATAAATCAGCAGCCGGCGCGACCCCTAGAACTCCCTCAGAGTTATCCAGTGCTCCGACTGTGCCTGCAACATGCGTCCCGTGACCATTTTCATCTGAAAAAGGATCGGCTTCACCAGTGACGAAGCTTTCTCCACCCTGTACGTTCAAGTCGGAATGAGAAGCTTCAATTCCCGTATCGAGAACTGCTACTGAAACTCCGCTTCCCGTCAGACCACTGCTGTGCATGGAGGGAGCTTCCAGACGGTCGATGCCCCATGGAACTGTCTGAGCTGTCTGCACTTCAATGTTCTCCTCAATAAAAGCAATATTAGGGTTGTTCTCCAGACCGTTGACTGCAGGTTCCGGCAACGTTACGTGCAGTACGTCCATATACTCGTATTCACGCAGTACTTCTCCATCTGCAAAATTGACAGTTTCTTCATCCGGGGTTGTATGAAAACCTATCAAATATTCTTTCTTTTCCGCCCCTCCGGCCCAGGCTGTTGCTGCGAACATAAACAACACCGAAAGCATTACGGCTGTCATAAAACTAATTTTTCTCCACATTGTAACTGCCTCCTCTACCAAGAATTCCTGCAAGTATAAAAGATATTTCACTACAGTGAATTTCTTGTGCGGAGTGCTCAGCCGGAACGTTAATGCGGGAAAGCTTTCTCACGCTCCGCTGCTTCACAATTATTCATTCAGGAATATTTTCAGTTTCTGTCCCTGCAGCCTCTGCTTTAATTTCGTCGATTTCCTCCTGAACTAAGTCTGCAAACTCTTCGTTTTCTCTTAAAATAAAAACATGTTTGGACATCTCCAAGTAATGCAGTGATTCTTTTAAACTTGATTTATTTGAAAACCACAAACATTTTCCGCATTGAAAATAAAGGTCTCCGAGCATATATATTGAGTTATGTTTCAAAGAATCCACGACTCCTGATTTAGCTAAATTCAGCGCTTTCAAATATTGCTGCTGTAAATACTTATTTTTACTGTAATTGTAATAAACTACTGGGATTAATGCCTCGTTAGGTAAGTAAGGATGTTTACGGCTAGCAAGCAATAATTCTTCATATATTTCGTCTGCTTCGGTATATCTTTCTTCAAGGCTGAAAATAATCGCTTTACTAAGTAAAATGTCCAACTCTCTTTCGGACTTATTTTTGTTAGTCGTGTCGGCGTGTGCCAGCGATTGGTTAAAGAGATCGACCGCCTCCCCCTCGTCACCGTATAAATGATATACGCATATTCCTTTACGCCACAGCAGAAACTGCTGCAGATGCGGCCTTTTAAATAAAGGATTGTTTTTTTCTCCTTCCACCATTTCCAGAACTTCCTCGTACTTAGCTCGTTCCATGTTTTTAGATATATAATCGATCACCTGATATACATAGTTCACTTTTGTAACATCTGCAAAGTCGTCGAAAAAATACTGGGGGCTCACTCCAAGACGATCAGCTATCATTGCCAGCATATTGGCTGAGGGGTGCACCATCCCCTTTTCCAGCTTACTGATGTAGCTCTGGTTACATATTCCTTCACAAACTTCTTTTTGCGAAATTCCATAAAAATGCCGCAGCTCTTTAATTTTTCTTCCAAACTCTATCTCCATAATCCTTTTCCCTCCTTTTTCTCTTTATTCCTATATGAATATATTTTACCTTAATGTAAAGAAAAACCAAGTAATTTCACGGTAATTTGAGGAAAGGCACATTAAAGCGAAAAACACTTTTCTTTAAAGTATGGCACAATACATCCAAGGAGATGTTCACACCCTGAACACATTCTTATAATCCATGAGGAGGTTTTTATTTATGAAAATATTTTTCTTCACCCTGTTGGCTCTGATGATGTTTGCTTTACCTGCCGGTGCTGTTGAATTGTTCCAGCCTCTGGGTGATCTGCCCTTTAGACATAGATAAATACCCCTCTAAATAATAAAAGAAAGACCCCGGAGCACCCCCCGGGGTCT
>REBZ01000204.1 GCA_007692495.1 Alkalicoccus sp. | reverse complement strand
GCGAGTGTGAAAGAAGGCATTCCCGCCTGAATAATGATCAGGCCTCTTACCTCCTCTGATACGGGTAGAAAAGGGGTGATCAGAGCGGCCGCCACGGGCAGGGTCAGCAGCTTCACGAAAATCAGTATAAGGAGAAAAACGAGATATTTTCTGCCAAGCCACCGTAAATCCGGAAGGCTGAGCTGTCGGGCGAGCATACCTATATAAATCATCGCGAGCGGTCCTGCGAGTCCTGCAAGCATGAACGTGCTTTCAAGGAGAATGGCAGGCACCGCAAGACCGAGCCCCGCTGCCGGCAGCGTGATAAGGAGCGTAACAAAGGGCGGATTAAGCATGGCTTTCAGCTGTGACAGTTTAAACCGCTTTCGGCTTAACAGAAAAATTCCCAGTGTGAAGGCTGTCGTAATCGATGCGGCATCGTAAATCGCCGCATACACCGCCGCCTCTGACCCGTACATCATGACGGCCAGTGGAATCCCTATGAAACCTGTATTACCGCACCCGCATAAAACAGCCAGCTGTTTTCTTTCCAGCTCCCCGTATCCGGAAAGCCTGCCGAAAAGATAGCCGAAAAATATGCCCGTCAGATTCAGCGTCAGGGAGGTTATGTAAATGACTGTCAAATCCTGAAGCAGATCACTCGTGATGTCTCTGGAAACGATACTCGAGAAAATCATACTCGGCAGTGCAATATTGACGACGATAAAAATAATAAACAATCGAACGGACGACGTTAATTCGATCCGTCCCGCTAAAAAGAAACCGAGAAGGCCAATGAGAGCCATCACCAGTATCGGCAGAAATCCTTCCATGATTAAGTCATCCTTTCTTCTGCCGATAATATTAACAGACTTTCATCGATCAGCCTATTCCAACGGTTACTTAATATTTTTCAGAGAGCTTTTGAGCATGACGACGGAAGGAAGCTTAAAAGCAGTCATCTATTTCGCAGCTTTTTCTGTAGTACGCTGCTGCTTTTGAAGCCGGCCTGGTGCGCTCATGACTGCGGGAAATGTATACACAGTTTGAATAATTTCTGAGGACTCCCTTTACAGATGTTGAGATAAGATTTGATATTTTTTCAATTTTCTGTATAATGGTTTAATGAGTCGTCTATCGTTTTAAATAGCCGCCTTTTCTTTTGTAAGCGCTTACTTTTGCTCGGGATTATGTTGTTAAGGATGCAGCGTGCAGATCCAATAAAGAGGAAACAACAATGAATTGGAGGCGTTTTTATGGAAATATCAGCTGCAGTATTAAATGATGTGAATGAGGATTATCAATTGGAAGAATTAACGCTTGGTGAAATTTATCCCGATGAAGTGGTAGTGAAAATCGTTGCCACCGGTATTTGTCACTCCGATGAGGCACTGCGTGTCGGCGACGCTGCCTTTCCGATGCCGAGCGTTTTAGGGCATGAAGGTGCAGGCATTATTGAAAAGGTCGGTGCCTCTGTTAAAGACTTCAGCGCAGGGGACCAGGTTGTCATGGCGTACAATTACTGCGGCACATGCCCGAGCTGCCGTACAGGTCATCCCTCCTCCTGCAGCCAGTGGACAGCCTTGAATTTTGCCGGCACCCGTCAGGACGGCAGTCATACTTTCTTTAAAAAAGATGGGACACCGGTGGCAAACTTTTTTACTCAAAGTTCTTTTGCTACGTACACAATTACAAATGCAAATAATCTAATCAAAATAGATCCGGATGAGGATCTGCGGTTATTCGGCCCGCTCGGATGCGGCTTATTGACCGGCTTTGGTACCGTAGTTAATGGCTTAAAACCAGCCACCTCTTCCTCCATTGCTGTGTTTGGCACCGGCGCGGTCGGACTTGGGGTGCTCATGACTGCGAAAATCGAAGGATGTTCCACGATTATTGCGGTTGATATTCATGACGCACGTTTAGAGACAGCTAAGGATCTTGGGGCCACACATACTATCAACAGCAGGACAGAGAATCTGGAAGAGCGTATCGCCGAAATAAGGGGCGGTCAGGGGGTCGACTATACAGTGGATACTACCGGCATTTCCGCTGTAATGAAATCAGCCGTAGACGTTCTCGGAATCGGTGGTATTACGGCACCTGTCGCTGTAACCCCAAATTCCATCGAATTTAATACATTTACGGATCTGGTCCTTGCCAACCGTAAGCTTATAGGTGTCTTAATGGGCGACTCCGTCCCGCAATTAGCGGTCCCGAAGCTTATTCAGTATCATAAAGAAGGAAAATTCCCGTTTGATAAACTCGTGAAATTTTATAAGTTCAGTGAAATCAATCAAGCAGCAGCCGACTCCAACAGCGGCAAAACGATTAAACCGATTTTAATTGTTGATGAAAACTACCGTAAAGACGAACCTTTAGAATATAACTTTCAAATATAACAGGTTAGAAAACGTATAGTGCAGACAGAACGGCATCCGGGGAGAGTCCCGGATGCCGTTCTGCCGTTCGAAAACAGTATTTTTAGTGTCCTTTTACGTCTGAGGAATTCTCCACTTCGTCACTGTAAATGCCGTGTTCCCGCGGATATTCATCCAGCTCCGGGTCGTAGCAGGTAACCATGCCGCCCGTCATCGGCTGACTTGCTGCCGGGACAGTGGAGCCCTCTATGTCCTCCCCTTCCGGCAGGCGGATGCCGCCATTCTCCCTCGTTTCTTTTTCCACCCGGTCCGTCAAATCCATGCCGAGTTCCAGGCTTTCGGTTAATCGAAGCTGCACGTTTTCCGTGATCAGCTCTGCCGCTTCCGCGTCCTGGCCGCTGTCGAGTAAGGACGCGGCTTCTTCTTCAAGGGCCGCTCTTTCTTCCAGCATTCCCTGTTCAAACGCTTCGATTTCCCCTGTTACTTCATGAAGAAAATCCTGGGGACGTTCGCATGTGAAATACATTAGCCGTTTGAATTCCCTTACGGCCGACCGCGTCGCTTCTACGTGCTGATAATCCGGATCAAGAAACTCGCTGTCCGAATCCTTCGTTAAATAGCGGTGCTGAAGAAATTCCGGCGGTACTTCCTCTGCCGCAATCGGGATCGGGACGAACGGCGTCGTTACGGCTCCGGTCGTTGCCACCCATAATGTCTGAAGCTCCGCCGGCACGTCCGAACGGATCTCCACCGCCTGACCGTAACCTGAATAATCGTTGGACCACCTCGGGTCACGGACAAGCGCAAGCATATCCTCCAGACTCACTTCTCCGAGGGAAGATACTTCTTCCTCCAGGGCAGGCGGAATTCTCTGGGCGATATAGTGATCGTCCTCCTCCTCAACCCCTTCTCCCGGGAACGGCTCGCCGTACACGTCCTGCAGGTTCAAATAATCTCCCTCATCCGGATCCCACCATCCCTGTTCTTCGGCAAAGTCAACGATATTGGACGAAGCCATGAAGTCGTCATTTTCTTCAAAGTCTACAGGAAACTCGTGAATGTAACCGGGATAGGATACTCTTATTTCGTCAGAACCGAGCCGCTCAGCAGCCCACAGCCCTTCCCCGCCGGCGTAATTAATAAATACCCATCCTTCCTCTTCATCGGCAAATAAATGGGAATTACCTCCGTAAGTCGTATAGCCGTACTCATCAATCAGCCCGCCGATAATTTCTACGGCTTCGGCGGCACTGTCCGCTCTTTCCATCGCAATACGGGAAAGATCGCTGTACTGCGGCCCCTGCTGCGGATCCGGCGTCATATCTACAAGCTCTTCTCTCGACGGCGACCAGATGTCCCTTCCGGCCACCCCTTTTTCATTTAACCCCCCGTTCGTGAGTGGAGGCGGAAAACCGGCATATTCCGAGTAAGTAGAACTGATATACTTATATGTCTCTTCGGCCTGCGGAATTTCAATTAATTCTCCGGGGAGATTGGCCTCCTCCGTTACCCCGACTTCGATGACGGAACCTGGAGGGTGCTCCTGTGCCGGTACAATATCTATCCAGTGGCTGGACGGCTCGTGCCCGAATCCTCCCAACAGCGTATGACCGCTTTCCGTTAAATCGCTTCCTACGTAAAACCCGATACTCTTGGACTCCGTTTCAGCAAGCTTCTCGGAAGCAGATAAATTGTCTTCCTCCTCCTGCATCATCCCCGCTGCATAAAACGCCCCGGCTGCCACGCTGCCCACTGCTCCGGCCAATAACATCTTCTTTTTCAACGGACATTCATCTCCTTCAGTAAAGATAGAATCTCCC
>REBZ01000203.1 GCA_007692495.1 Alkalicoccus sp. | reverse complement strand
GAGAATCCATTTTGGCGGACTCTTCTCCCGCCAAAATTAGTCGGGAACAAGCCCTCGGGTAAGCCCCGCCGAGAGTGCAGCAAAGTTATGTTCATCTCATAAACAAGCTGTTTTCAAGGCAGCTTTTAAAATAGTAAACAGGGCGCTTCAATATTACATACGAAAAAGACTCTTTCGCCGAAAGATCAGCGGAAGAGCCTCTGCATATAATGCTTTTGTTTTTAACTGTGGTCTCCGGAAAACATCGTGCCTTTTTCCACCTGGATTTTCCGTCCTTTTGCATCCACGCTTGAAAGCTTCGTTAAAGAAACATAGTTGTCGACAAGCTTTTCTTTTTCATGCACCGCTTCCATCAGTACACCCGCTCCGGCTACGGTACACTGAAACTCCTCCGTAAGATCCATCATACCGCGTATTGTTCCCCCGGCTTTCATAAAATCATCAATGATCAGCACGTTGGATCCCGGCTTCAGACTTCTTTTCGCAAGCGACATCGTCTGGATGCGCTGGGAAGAACCCGAAACGTAGTTAATGCTTATGATGGACCCTTCGGTGACACGCTGCTCATGCCGGACAATGCTGACCGGAGCGTTCAGGTGGGAAGCTACAGCATAGGCCAGGGGGATCCCCTTTGTTGCCATCGTCATCACTGTGTCCACCCCGGCTTCTTTATAAAAAGAGGCAAAAATGCGTCCCAGTTCCTGCATCCGCTGGGGATCGCCGATAATATCCATCATATACAAGTAGCCGCCCGGAAGAAGCCGGTTGGAATCTTCGAGACTGCGGATGAGCTTTTCGACCGTTTCCAATGCTTCTTTTTCGTGAATCATTGGCACAAACGTGACGCCGCCACTCACACCGGCGGATGTAGCAAGCCGTCCGATCCCTTTTGATTCAAAAACTTCTTTTACGATACCGATATCCTCACTGATGGACGATTTCGCTGACCCGTACCGGTCGGAAAAGAAAGTAAGAGAAACCGAACGGTGCGGATGGCGCAGTAAATATTCCGTCATATCCACCAGACGGCCGCTTCGACGATATTTCATTTTAACACCTCCTGTGATTCCCGAATGTTCAAACAGTAATATATCATTTTTGTACGGGTTTCACAACCTCTGTATTACAAAGGCTTGTGGGGGGTGCCTATCATTCTCACGACGTGCACTTCGTCCATAAAGCCCTTCAGGCCGTTGCACAGACGGTCAGCTCTTGACTGTCCGCTGGCAAGTGCAAACACAGTCGGTCCGCTTCCGCTCATGACAGTCCCTTCCGCCCCATACTGCTTCAGGCGGTCCTTAATCATTTTTACGTCACTGTTTAAAGAGAAAGTTGCCTCTTCCATTACGTTTTCCAAAGAAAGGCATATCGTATGAAAATCCTTATCCTCAATCGCCCGGATCATCCGTCCGGTATCGGGATGTTTCATCGTTTCCAGATTCAGACGGCTGTAAATGTCTTTCGTTGAGACGCCCTGGGCCGGTTTGGCGAGTACGACCCAGCACGGTGGCGGGGCGGGGAGAAACGTCAGTTTTTCTCCCCGGCCTCTTGCTACTGCCGTGCCGCCGTGCACACAAAACGGGACATCCGAGCCGATTTCCGCCCCGATCTCTGCAATTGTTTCAATCGAAAGCTGCAGCCCCCATATTTTATTCAATCCCCGGAGCACTGCTGCTGCATCTGTACTTCCTCCGGCAAGACCTGCAGACACAGGAATCTTTTTATCAATATATATCTTTACTCCGGATTTCGGTGCATAGCGTTCCTGAAGAATACGAGCCGCCTGCCAGGCGAGATTGGATTTATCTGTAGGAAGGAAGCCGTTATTTGATTCAACCTGAATTTTCCGCGAATTCAGGGGCTGGAGATGGACTCTGTCGGCCAGATCCACTGTTGTCATTACCATCTCTACTTCATGGTAGCCGTCGTTTCTTTTACGAAGCACATCCAGCGTTAAATTTATTTTTGCGGGAGCTTTTACAATTATGCTGTCCAACATCGTCACCTTCTTTATTAAATGCCTCTGCTTCCGGACCATCCTGTTTCTTTTGGGAATACCATTTCTTTACGGAAGAAACTGTCTCCATCCCAAAAAGCATTTCCCTTAACAGAGCCTTCTTAATACATCGCTTCCGCTATTTTATCATTAGTTTCCCTCAAAAAGAACATAAAATACGCTCTGCTGAAGCGGAAGTCCGTTTCACTCCCGCCTTCATCCCTTATAAAAAAGCCCTTATATTTCTTTTAAAGGTACACTTTGGAAAACTTTTGCATAAAGAAAAGCCTGCCGGGAAAATAAATTCCCCCGGCAGGCTTTTTCTTATGTGTAATTACGGCTGTGGTTCTTCAACCACATCTCCCGGCACAGAAAGTTTCACTGTTTCGGTAAGTACATCGGTATAACTGTAAGACAGACGTTCAATTGAATACTCATCCTTATCAAGCTTTACGGTAAAGACAGAAGGATAGATTCCTTCAAGCAGCCCGGAACGTTCCACGATCTTCTTGCGACCGCCGTTCGCCTGGACCGTCACTTTCTTCCCAACATTGGCTTCTAGTGCTTGTTTGATCTCTGCTAAAGTTTTCGCCATGTACGACACCTCACTTAAACCCTAGTATACTAAATTTTAAGCAGGAAGTCAAATAAAATTTAAATTATAGCAAGGCAGTGTGTGGGTGTCAATCAATTAATTTGCCTAGTGAACACTTTTTTCAGCGGGCGCGCCCCGTACAGGGGTAAAATGCACTCGTCAGAGCTGCGAATTCTGTCATCGTCAATGTTTCTGCCCGCCGCTTTCCATCTATACCTGTTTCCTGAAGACGTTCAGCTGTTTCTCCTTTGGAAAGAGTGTCCTCAAAAAGCTTGGACAGATTGTTAAGAAGCGTTTTCCGGCGCTGGACGAAAGCCCCCCGTACAATTTGGAAAAACAGCTCCTCATTCACTACATCGACCGGTGGTTTTTCTCTTCGTGTCAGCCGCAGAATCGAAGAATCGACGTTCGGCTGCGGCATAAAGACTGTCCGCGGCACCTGAAATACCGTTTCGGCCTGCGCATAGTACTGGGCCGCAATCGAAAGGGATCCGTACGCTTTGGAGCCTGGTTCTGCCGAAATTCTTTCAGCTACTTCCGTCTGCATCATCACAACCATCACCCGGACCGGAAGCTTTTCCTCCAGCAGTTTCATCAGGATCGGTGTAGTGACATAGTAAGGAAGATTGGCTACGACAGCGAGGTCTTGGCCGTCTTCAAAGTGTTCCTTAATAAAGGTGTGCAGATCTGCTTTTAAAACATCTTCATTGATGACTTCGACGTGCGGATACGGAGCCATCGTTTCCTTTAATATCGGAAGAAGACGCTGATCAATTTCAAAAGCGAGTACTTTTCCCGCCTGGCGGGCCGACTGTTCGGTAAGTGCACCGATGCCCGGTCCGATCTCGATGATTCCCGATTCCTTGGTTACTGAAGCAGCGTTGACGATGTTCGTGAGCACGTTCGGATCTATTAAAAAATTCTGTCCGAGGCTCTTCTTAAAGCGGAAGCCGTGCTTTTTCAGTATTTCCTGTGTGCGTTTTGGTGTCGCAATATCTTTTGTCATGCTTCTTCCTCCATCTTCTGTACGGCGTCATAAAATTCTTCCCGGGTGACCTGGAACTGCTCAAGCCGTTTGACGAGCTGTTTGCCGTTCGCATAGCCGATATGGAGAAGGTTGCCGAGCTTTTCCCGGTTTTTTTTAGCACCCGGCCCCGCGAGCAGGCCTGCCTGATGAAGCTCCAGCCAGCTTGGCGGGGCCTCTCTTTCTTCTTCGGGCATCGATGTTTTCACTGAATCAAGTGCCGTTACGACAGCTTCCCTGTCTGCATGCTCAATGCCTACTTTCCCTTTCTGTACGTCGACCGCTTCATGTTTCGGCAGAAAGGCGTGACGGCATCCAGGGACAGACTGGTCAATAATATGGCGGATTTTTTGACCGGGAAAATCCGGGTCGGTAAATATAATGACTCCCCGGCGCTTTTGGGCGAGCCGTATTTTTTCGATCGTTTCCGCTGTGATACCGGAACCGCTCGTCTCAATCGTATCGCACTCCACGTAGCGCCGGAGCGTCTGGGTATCGTTTTTTCCTTCAACAATAATAATTTCTTTTATTTGCTGCAAAGCTTTCGTTCCCTTCTTCTAAATAAACTGCT
>REBZ01000112.1 GCA_007692495.1 Alkalicoccus sp. | reverse complement strand
TTTTCATACTCAATGTCCAGATCAAAGTCTTCTACCTCGTCCTCTTCTATATCGAGTTCGTTCAGTACTTCCTGCTTCATGTCGGAGATGGAACGATCCATGCTGATAGTAATGCCGGCGAGCAGTGCTTCAATTTCTTCAATTGCTTGTGCTCCTTCTGTTTCAGAGCCGTCACGCCGCTCGATTTCTCCTTATGTGTCATTCTTATGCAAGATTTTTCCCTTTAAAGAAATCAATATGGAGATCGGATTTTTTATCGTCCCGTGATCATTACTACCTTTTCTGAAACAGGCTCTTACCATCTCCATATTCCAATTCTTCTTCGGCGTTATCGATTATGTTTACTTGACTGCTGCTTCTATATCTTCTTTTGTTATGAGGTCATTGTCTACACGGTGACGTTCTTCTTTCGGAATCAAGGCAATACGGTAGTCCAATTTTTTTGTGATATTTGTAATCAGCGTGCGGGCGTAGCCGGCGTTTCCAAAAGTATGATCTCTCGATTCCCAGGCTCGGCTCAGCAGCTCCTGCAGTGACGAAGCTGCTGAGCCGCTGATTTGATACCCATTTTTCCGGGCGATATTTTCTGCGATGATCAGAAGCTCTTCCGGATTGTAATCGTGAAAGGTAAGGGAACGGTTAAATCTGCGTTTCAGACCCGGGTTGCTTGCTGCAAACTGTTCCATCTCTTTTTCGTAGCCAGCTGCCAGTACGATAAACTGATCCCGGCTGTCTTCCATATACTTAAGAAGAACTTCAATGATATTGTGTCCTTGGTCACTGCTTCCATACTGGGTAAGCTGATAAGCCTCATCAATAAACAACACTCCACCCATAGCAAGATCGATCGCTTTTCGGATATTTTTTTCGCTTTCTCCCTGATAGCGCCCGACAAGCTGGTTTCGATCCACTTCAATTAAGTCTCCCCGTTCCAGGATGCCGAGAGCTGAGTAGATTTTGGCAATAATCCTCGCGACGACCGTTTTGCCGGTACCGGGGTTCCCTTTTAAAATCGTATGGGGACTGAGCCCGCGGATTTCCCGGCCTTCTTCTTTGTAAAACCGGACGAGTGTCACCATCTGTCTGACTTCTGATTTAACAGCTTCGAGACCGACAAGCTCATCCAGCTCTGCCAGTGCTTCTTCCAGCTCTTCTTCCTGGATCGGCATATCGTAGTTTTCTTTCTTCGGGGAAGGAAACGCAGCTTCAACATCTGCTTCTGTGAGCTGCTGAAGCAGATCGGCCGTCCATTGTTCTTTTGGGAGATTCATGCACCGCTGTGCCTGTGCTACGATAATTTTTTCCACTGTATTTCTTACCATTCGGCCATTGCCGAAAAACTGATCTCGTTTACGCCAGATTTGAAGAAATTCCTGCTTCAGGAGGAAAGCCGCCTCCTCTGTAAACAGGCGTTTTTTAGAGCCGGCGATTTTTTCTGCAATAGCAATCAGTTCATCCGGATCATAATCCTCCAGCTCCACCTGCTTGCTGAACCGGCTTTTCAATCCTGGATTGGATTCAAGAAACTGGTCCATGTCTGCCTGGTATCCTGCTGCTACTACGATAAACCTTCCTTTTTTGTTTTCCATTTCCTCCAGGAGTAGTGCCACAGCCTCATGGCCGAAATCTCTTTCCATGTCCTTGTTTGTAAGTTCATACGCTTCATCGATAAACAGAATGCCTCCTTCTGCTTCATCAATTTTCTCCTGTGTTTGCGGAGCTGTATGACCGATATATTCCCCCACAAGTTTTTCCCGGTTGACCTCCACTACGTGGCCGCTGTCAAGAAGTCCCATCGCAGCGTACAGTTTACCGAAGAGTTTTGCGGCTGTTGTTTTCCCGGTGCCCGGATTGCCTTTTAATACAATATGGGAAGCAGCAGCTTTTGTTCCTTCCTGGTCAGCTAACCCGAAGGCTTCCAGCTCTTTGTTGAATTCAATATATCGAATCGTTTCACGTATGTCTGTCTTCAGCCGTTCCATACCGATCAGTTCATCGAGTTCAGCAAGAACGTCGCTGAGCGTTGGGACCAGAGGCTTTTCTACAACTGCTTCTTCCTGCGCAGCATACTTCGGGTCGGCAGCTGTCTGCTCCTGCTCCATTATTAGTCTGCTTTCTCTGGACTTCTGCCACATGTCCGTATCTTCCTGTGCGAACAAACTTTTTGTTACTTTACATATAGAATTATCATTCATTTTGAGATTGTATACTTCAGCATCCAGACTCCGGCTGTCCGTCAATATCAATTCCGCTTCGTCATCGAGAATCAGGTTATTCTGCTTATTTTCCAGAATATCACAGGCGACAATTTCTGTTTTGCTTGAATCATCAAGTGCTACACCCCCGAACAGGCCTTTTTCCACTGTAGTACTGAAAAGATACAATTTCCCGCCGGAATTTTTCAGCTGATAATAGCCGCTGCCGTCTTCCTTAACACGGCCGTTTTCAGCAACATACGAACGTACGATTTCTACCGTTCCTTCTTCTTGTAAGTAAACGGCATTTTCTTTCGCCCTCTGGAGTTTACTGCCGGTAAGAGCAAGGCTGGCACTGCCTTGAATACAAAGATGATGCCGTTCATTTTTAATAAATTCAGTGTCCGCGATTTCCACTTCCGCTTTGTCCTGTGCCATCAGACCTGTCTCTTTATTTTCTGAAATTGTGCTGTTTTCTATCTTGATACGCCCTTTGCCTTTTCCTGCTATGCCTGTAAAGATCCCTTTTTTGACTGTCGTATGCTTTAAGTGGAGAGCTGCATCAATCACTGCCAGCTGGTAGTAGCTGCTGCCGTCTTCCTCTATTTTTCCGTTTTCAGAAATTATTGTGTGTTCGAGCGTGACATTCGAATTTCCCTTAGCTAATACAGCATTCGTTCCAGCCAGCTGAAGTTCACTTTTTTCTACTGTCAATTTGACGCTGTCCGTCGTACATATGTGGCATGACCCGCCTTCAGAAAATACTGTAGAAGCAACTGCTACTTCTGTTTCTCCCACAGCGTAAACTCCGAGGCCGGCATTTTTAATGATTCTGCTGTCATTTATGGTGATTTTACTTGATCCCTCTCCGACAATCCCTCCAAATTCACCTTTTTCCACGAGTATTTTTGAAAGAGTTACGTGGCTGTTGAATCCTTTAATCTGATAATAACCGAAGCCCTCGGAGGAAGTATGGCCGTTTCCAGAAAAAGTACTGTTTTCGATTAATGCTTGCAGATCATCTATGTATACAGCACTTTCGACATTTTTAACAAAGCTTCCATTATAGATCGCTATCTTCTCAGCTTTCCTGCCAATAATGCCGCAGGATTGATTATAGGAAAACTCTGAGCGGGAAGCTTGAAAGGTACTTTTATCATCCACATAAACTCCGGATAAACCATTGGAATTAAAAGTAGAATTCTCAACAGAGACATTGGCACCTCCCCGCACGAGTACTCCGTGCAATTTGGACTCCTCTACTCTGCAGTCTGTTAAAACCACTTCAGCAGCCTGAACGATCAGACCTGTTTCTGAATCCGAAGTAAAAGCACAGTTGAAAAATTCCCCTCTGCCACCGTTGACTGTAACAGCGCATAAGTTATTTCCACCATGTTCCCTGCCCTGAAAAGTAACGTTTTCAAAATGGACTGTTCCATTTGTAATATCAACTGCTTCAGAACTGCTGGCGCGAATTATGGTTTTGTCTCTGTCTCCTGTTCCTTTTAGAGTAATATCTCCCCACAGCTGGATCGATTCCTCGTAAATTCCTGGTTCGATTTCAATAACGGAACCTCCTGGAGCTTCTTCCAGAGCAGAAACTATTGTTTTATATTTGCTGAAAAAACCTTTCGCGACGGTAAAAATTTGTGCCATATATTGTCCTCCCCCAAATATTCACTCTCATTATTTTATCACAAGCCTTTCTCATACAGACTTATTATCCTTAAAAATTCCAAATATATATTTTCATAAAAAATGTGTTTTATACGGTTAATTTATTCTGTTGAATTAAATAGAATTCAAATAATTACCGGGTGTGACTCAGGTTTTCTGCGATGATTTAAACCTTTATTTAACATGCAGCGTAAAATTTGAAGCATGATGGCCAACAAAACCCCAGATTGTAGGAACCGCATAGAAGAAACCCGCTTCTGCGTTCTGCTTTGTTCTCGACATGGATGTGGCGGCGGGAATTCTACCAACTTCCTC
>REBZ01000202.1 GCA_007692495.1 Alkalicoccus sp. | reverse complement strand
TTTAAACGTTTACCTGCATAATCAGAAAGGAATATGAATAAGTAATAAAGCAGCAGCTAAAAGTAATATTAAGGAGGTTATATAACATGAGCTTAAACGTTTCGCAGAAGATTATTAAAGATCATCTCGTCAGCGGAGAAATGGAACCGGGGAGCGAGATCGGTTTAAAAATTGATCAGACGCTGACTCAGGACGCGACGGGGACGATGGTCATGCTTGAGCTGGAAGCGATGGAAGTGGAACAGGCACAGACAGAAGCTTCTGCCCAGTACGTGGACCATAATATGATTCAGGCGGACAGCAGAAATCCGGACGACCATCTCTTTCTTCAAAGTGCAGCGCAAAAGTTCGGTTTGTATTACAGTGCTCCCGGCAACGGAGTGAGCCATCCTGTACACATGCAGCGGCTTGCTGTCCCGGGGAAAACGCTCCTCGGCTCAGACAGCCATACGTGTGCGAACGGCTGCATGGGAATGCTTGCGATGGGAGCCGGCGGTATTGACGTAGCACAGGCGATTGCAGGAGAGCCGTTTAACGTTAAAATGCCGAAAATCTGGGGAATTTATTTGACTGGAGACCTGCCGGATTGGGTGAGTGCCAAAGATGTTATTCTCGAAATGCTGCGCCGCCATGATGTGAAAGGCGGTGTTGGTACAATCATGGAATATTACGGTCCAGGTCTGAAAAACTTAAGTGCGATGGACCGTCACGTTATTGCCAACATGGGTGCTGAACTTGGGGCGACAGGTACCGTTTTCCCGTCCGATGAAGAAATCCGCCGCTTCTTAAAAAGTCAGCAGCGTGAGGAAGACTGGGTGGAGCTGAAAGCAGATGAAGGCGCGTCGTATGATATCGAAGAAACGATCGATCTGTCGACTCTGGAACCACTTATTGCCAAACCGACCAGCCCGGGTAACGTTGTGCCGGTGTCGGAAGTAGCCGGTGAAGATATTTACCAGTCCTACATCGGCTCATCTGCGAATCCAGGTTACCGGGACTTTGCAGTCGCAGCCGAAATTGTTAAAGGGAAACAGATCGCACCAGGTCTTTCCTTTGATATTAACCCAACGTCGCGGCAGATGCTTGCAGATCTCGTAGCCGACGGTCACATTGCAAGTCTTCTCGCTTCAGGAGCAAGGCTCCATCAGGCCGGATGTAACGGCTGTATCGGTATGGGACAGGCTCCGGCTACGGGCAAAAACAGTCTGCGCACCACACCGCGTAACTTCCCGGGCCGTTCCGGCACAAAAGAAGACAGCGTGTTCCTCTGCAGCCCGGAAACTGCCGCTGCTTCCGCCTTAACCGGAAAAATTACCGACCCGAGGACACTGGAAATGAACTATCCAAAAGTGAAGGATCCGGACGAGCCGAAGCTCGACTTTAAACTGCTTGAAGAACCACTGCCACTTGAAGAAGCAAAAAAGGTGGAAATTCAGCGCGGTCCTAATATCGCAGCGATTCCAGAGATGGAAAAGCTGCCGGAGGATATTCACGTTCCGGTAATTATGAAGCTTGGTGACAACGTATCGACTGATGACATTCTTGCCGGCGGTTCACGGGTTCTTCCTTTCCGGAGCAACCTGCCGGAAATAAGCAAGTTTTCCTTTGAGATGCTCGACGAAACGTACTACGAAAGAACGAGGGAAATGCAGTATGAGAAAGGCCATGCCATCGTCGGCGGATCCAATTATGGTCAGGGATCGAGCCGGGAGCATGCGGCCCTTGCACCGAGGTATCTCGGTCTGCGCGTCGTTATTACGAAAGATTTCGCCCGGATCCACTGGCAGAACCTTGTGAATTTCGGGGTCCTTCCAGTAACATTCAAAAATGAGTCGGATTATGAGAAGCTGGAAGCGGGGGATGTAATACACATGAAAAATATCCGTTCCTCCCTGAAAAAAGGACAATTTATTCCAGCAGTTATAGAAGGGAAGGATAAAGAGCTGGAACTGGAACACGCTTTGTCCCCCCGTCAGGTGGAAATTCTTCTTGAAGGCGGCTTGATCAACTGGATTAAAGAAGGAAAGCAGAAAACCCCATAAACTGATATATTTAGCGGCCATCAGAATCACGGCCTCCACGACTTAGAAAATCGTGGAGGCTTTTTTTATATGATGTGGAACATATGAATAAAAAGCATTCTTTTATCAAGATAAATCATTTAAAAAAGCGTGTGTACTTTAGGTATATCGGGAATAGATACATCAGACATTCCGTAATAATCCGTTAGGACATAAGGAGGGAATAAGAGTGGAGCAGCAGCAGAAAACAAATACTGAAAATCAGCTGCACCTTCAGACATCCGGCTCGATCAAAAAAGGAAAAGAAACTATTTTTCATACGGACAGCTGCGTGGAACTGGATGGGTTAACGTGGGCAGTTTGGGGAGAAGCAGCCGAAAAAGGTATTCAGATCAATATCTGGATTAAAGACTATAATTATGGAGCACTCCGCTGCAGTTCCGAGCGGAGTTTTACAGGAAACTCTCCTTATAATATTGCCGCCTACCCTGCGCCGCAGTGGACCGTTCTGGAATATGATACGGGCACGTACCGCTACGCTTTTAATTTTAATGAAACGCCGTCCCGTTTCCCGGAAGGTTTCCGGGTGGAAATGGAGCATACAGCTGAAACAGAAAAAGAAATTCATTACAGTATCCGTCTGAGAGGAAGAGATCTGCGATGATAACCTTCCCACAGTCGACTCCTCCTGCTTATAAAAAACAGACGTACAAAAAGCTCGAATCCCGTCTGCTTGAAGAATACCACTTCGAAAACCTCGGGGCGGCGAGTGATGGAAAAAGCTGTATTTACGGGCTGAAATACGGGGATATGGAAAACAAGCCTGTTATATTATTAAGTGCATGCATCCACGGGGAAGAATGGGAATCGACTTACTGGACCCTTCACTTTTTCGACTGTATTATTGACCCGGAAAAAGCAGAACCTCCGGTGCGCCACTTTTTCGAAACGCTCCGCCTCCGCTACAGCTTTTACTGTATACCGGTGATTAATCCGTTCGGCTTCGAACACAGCCGACGCCTGACAGAAGATGAGGTGGACTTAAACCGTGTGTATCATGAAGATAAATACGAAGAGGTGGAAATCGTCAAAAACCGGGTTGCAGAATTGAAGCCGGTGCTCGTCGTAGATAACCATACGGCAGAAATGCCGAAAGAAACGATCGGTGTCGGTGGTCTCGGGAATAAAAACATCGTGTTTCTCGGTGAATACATTATAAAGTCGATGAAGTATATCCGGGGTCACAACCAGATTGAATGGTACCGGGAACCTGTTCAGGAAAGCGTCAATATTGGACGGGGGTGGATTTCCGATCAGCCGTCGAAAAGCAGACATTCCGTCTTCAGTGTAATTGTGGAAGCCGCCCGGGAAGCTCCACTTGGCAGCCTGCAGAGTAAAGCGGAGTTCGGATTTAATACTATTCTCTGTACGTGTCTGTACGCTGATTTGTTTTTCCGGCGTGGAATACTTGGAGGTACCGGTAAACAGGTACTTTAAAATGGGGAAGAAAGAGTGGGCCTTTATTTTAACGCGGGGCTGATTAATAGAAGGAGGGACGTTCATGAAAGCAGTACTTTTTGATTTTGATGGGACGCTTGCTGATACGCTGCCGGTGCTGTATCATTCGTTCCGCACCGTATTTCTGGAATTTGATGGGCAGGAATATTCCGATGAGGAGATTCGCAGCATGTTTGGTCCTCCGGAAACAGAAATTATTGAAACGAAAATTCAGCATCCGGATAAAGAAAGTGCAAGGAAGCTGTTTTACGAGACGTATGAAAAGAACCATCAAAAGCTCGTTAAAGAAAACGAAATGGTGACTTATATGCTGGATCAGCTCTCCGGAAAAGTACAGCTTGGAATAATTACCGGCAAAGCCAGGAGGAGTCTGGAGATTTCGCTCAGGGAGCTGCGTATGGAAAAGTATTTTGACGTTCTTGTGCCTGGAGATGAAGTTGAAAAAACGAAACCGGCACCGGAAGGTATTGAAAAAGCATTGATGAAGATCGGAGTTAACAAAGAGGCTGCTCTCTTTACCGGTGACAGTGACGGTGATATAAATGCCGGCCTGAGTGCCGGTGTGGAAACCGTCGGTGCCCTCTGGCTTCCTAATGTACAGCAGACAAGCTTTAACAGGCAGCCGGACCGGATCTTTAAAGATCCCGGAGAATTTCTTAACTTCTGTCTGAACAAAATCGA
>REBZ01000126.1 GCA_007692495.1 Alkalicoccus sp. | reverse complement strand
ATACTGGAGGGCATTCGCATGGCTGAATATACAGACAGCAATTTGAAAGTATTTACTTTAAGCTCCAACCCGGATTTAGCTGACGAAATAACAAAGAAAATTGGAGTGCCAATGGGCAAGAGCTCAGTACAGCGCTTCAGCGACGGGGAAATTCAGATTAATATCGAGGAAAGTATCCGCGGCTGTGATATTTATGTAGTCCAGTCCACCTCCTCCCCGGCCAATGAGCATATTATGGAGCTTTTAATAATGATTGATGCATTGAAGCGTGCTTCGGCAAAAACGATCAACATCGTACTGCCGTATTACGGGTACGCACGCCAGGACAGAAAAGCACGTTCCCGTGAGCCTATTACAGCTAAGCTCGTAGCGAATCTTCTCGAAACGGCCGGCGCGACGCGTATCATTACGCTGGACCTGCACGCTACGCAGATTCAGGGATTCTTTGATATTCCTGTGGATCAGCTTGTTGGTGTACCGATTCTTGCCAACTATTTTGAGCAGAAAAATTTCGAGGACGTCGTCATTGTTTCCCCTGATCACGGCGGTGTAGTACGTGCCCGGAAAATGGCTGACCGCCTGAAAGCACCGATTGCGATAATCGACAAGCGCCGTCCTAAGCCGAATATGTCAGAAGTAATGAATATCGTTGGTAATATTGAAGGTAAAACAGCTATCATTATTGATGATATTATTGATACAGCCGGCACGATGACGCTTGCAGCCAATGCGATGATTGAAAATGGAGCAAAAGCTGTCTATGCCTGCAGCACCCACCCTGTACTTTCCGGACCGGCTATCGACCGTATCCAGAACTCACAGATTGAGGAACTCGTAGTAACCAACTCCATTCCACTTCCGGAAGAAAAGAAAATTTCCAAGATCAAGCAGCTTTCTGTTGCGCCACTGATCGCAAAGGCGATTGTACATGTTCACGAGCAGCGCTCCGTGAGCCGGCTGTTTGATTAATCGGGACTTTTTTTAAAGGAAACTTTGAAAAAGTAGTTTAAATGGATTATAATCAGGGAAGATGCATTTAGGATCTGAAATAAATTATGAGGTGATTTTAGCTATGGCTACAGTGTTGAAAGCAGCTGTTCGAGAGGACCTTCGTGGTTCCCGGATATCAAAAATTCGTCAGCAGGGTAACATCCCGGCTGTTGTTTATGGTAAAAAATTCGGAAGCCGCGCGATCGCGGTGGAAGAAGTAGACTTTATTAAGACGATGCGTGCCGAAGGAAAGACCGGCGTATTCAAGCTGGATATCGACGGCACAAAGACTGACGTCATGATTTATGACCTGCAGTTTGATACGATCAAAAACAAAGTAATTCACGTAGACTTCTACGCAGCAGACATGAACGTGGAAATGGATGCTGATGTACCAGTATCTGTTGTTGGGGAGTCCAAAGGCGTGAAGGAAGGCGGCGTGCTTCAGCAGGCAGTATATGAGCTTTCTGTACGTGCCCTTCCACAGGAGCTTCCGGACCAGATCGAAGTAAACGTAGAAGAGCTGGACGTCAACGATGCCCTGCTTGTTAAAGATCTTAAAGCAGGCGACAACTATGCGTTCAACAACGAACCGGAAGAAGTCGTTGTTTCTGTAACACCTCCGGACGAAGAGCCGGAAGAAGAAGCACCGTCTGAAGAAGAAGAGCCTGAACTTGTAGGCGCAGAAGAAAGCGGAGACGAGGAACAGGACAAAGAATAATCGCAGGTACTTGAACACAAGCCTGCTTCCCTCAGGAAGCAGGTACATCCTGCCCGTAGATCCCCACTACGTCCGTAGTGGGGTTTTACGCTTACGTAAAAAACGGCACAGGGAGGAACGGAAGCATGCTGAATAAGCTGTTCCGGCGCCGGAAGAACGAGCACGAGGGAGCGGAAAAAATGAAGCTGGTGGTCGGCCTGGGAAACCCGGGAAAGAAATACGAACGTACCCGGCATAATATCGGGTTTGATGTGATAGACAGAGTGCAGCAGAAGTGGATGATCGACCTTTCCGAACAGAAGTTTAAAGGTATTTACGGAGTGGAAAGAAACGGAGCAGAAAAGATTTTTGTGCTGAAGCCGCTCACGTACATGAATTTGTCGGGGGAATCTGTCGGTCAGCTGATGAAGTATTTTCAGATCAGCGTCGAGGATCTGGTCGTTATTTATGACGACCTCGATCTTCCGCCGGGAAAAATACGCCTGCGTCAGAAAGGCAGCCACGGAGGGCACAACGGTATCAAATCGATCATTCAGCACCTCGGAACCGATCAGTTTAACCGGATCCGGGTCGGCATCGGCCGTCCGGATCCGGGGCAGGCTGTCCCGGACTACGTGCTCGGACGATTTTCGCCGGATGACCAGAAGAAAATGGACGAGGCAGCAGATCAGGCAGCAGAAGCAGTTGACTGCTGGAAAGAAGAACCTTTTCTGCAGGTGATGAACAAATTTAATTAAGCGGTAAATGAGCTGCCGGCTCTTTTACCGCTGTGGTATTCGAGAGGGTGGGTCAGCAGTTCACACGAAAGTGGACGTTGACTGACCCTCTTGAAGCCGTCGTACGACGGAAAGCATTCGAACAAATATGAATAAAAAGGTGGCGAACGTGTTGAAAGGTCTGCTCGAACGATTAAATACATCCGAAGATATCCAGGCGGCGGTTTCAGGATCCGGGGATCAGCTGGTAACCGGGGTGGCCGGCTCCGCCCGTACTCTGCTGCTGGCTTCTATGTACAGACAGAGCGGGGAGTCTCAGCTCGTCGTAGCCCATAATCTGCTTCAGGCCCAGAAGCTGTACGATGATTTAACAACGCTCGTAGGAGAGGAAGAAGTCTTTCTCTATCCTGTTAACGAGCTTATTTCTGCGGAAGTGGCAGTCGCAAGTCCGGAACTCCGCGGACAGCGTCTGGAAGCTCTGAACCACTGGGCCGCCGGACACAAAGGCATCATTATCACGCCTGCTGCAGGTATAAGACGCCTGCTTCCTCCGCCTTCCAGGTGGCAGGAAAGCCAGATTACACTGGCGGCCGGAACAGACATCGATATGGAGAAGTTTTTAAAGCAGCTCATATCTCTCGGATTCCAGCGGCAGGAAATGGTCGGTGCCCCGGGAGAATTCAGTGTGCGCGGAGGAATCATCGATTTTTATCCTTTAACAGAGGCCTACCCCGTACGCATGGAGCTTTTTGATACTGAAATTGATTCGCTCCGTTTCTTCGACGTAGGATCTCAGCGCTCTGTGGAAAAGCTGGAGAAAATCAGCATAGGCCCGGCCCGGGAGATTCTGCTTCATGAAGATGATTACGGAAGAGCGGCGGAAACACTCAATGAAAAGCTTCAGAAGAGCCTCTCTTTATCGCAGGATCGAACAGTAAAAGAAAAAATGACCACCTACGTCGGGGAGGAAATTGAGAAGCTGCGGGAGAGAACGCCGTTTGATTCCATGTACAAATACATGTCTATTTTTTACGATAAAACGTGGACGATACTCGATTATCTTCCGGAAGGCGCGGCGGTCGTTATCGACGAACCGAGCCGGGTTATCGATGCAGTCGAATCTCTGGACCGGGAGGAAGCAGACTGGTACATGACAATGCTTTCCCAGGGAGCGGTCACCAGAGAGCTGAAACTGTCGATGTCCTGGGCGGAAGTGATGGAAGCGAAAGTAAGAAAAGTGTACTTCAGCTTGTTTTCCAAACAGATACCGGGGGCTTCCCTGAGCAGTACCGTCAATCTGCAGACAAAATCCATGCAGCAGTTCCACGGCCAGCTGAACCTGTTAAAAACAGAGCTTGCCAGGTGGAAGGAATCCGGATATGCGGTCACTTTCACATGTGAGGACGGGGACCGGGCAGAACGTCTGCAGCGGGTGCTTCAGGATTATGGAATGGAAGCAGCAGTGGTGGCTCCGGAAACCCTTCCGGTCAACGGGCAGGCTCAGATCATTACAGCACCGCTGCAGAACGGATTCGAACTGCCGTTTCATAAGCAGATTGTTATTACGGAAGAAGAAGTGTTTACGAAAAAAGCACCGAAAAAACCAAAGCGTAATCAGAAGCTTTCCAATGCAGAACGGATCAAAAGCTATTCTGAACTGAAGGTCGGCGACTGGGTCGTCCATATCAACCACGGGATAGGAAAGTATCTCGGCATCGAAACACTCGAAGTCGGAGATATTCATAAAGATTATATGCATATTTCCTATGCGGGAAATGACAAGCTTTACGTCCCTGTGGAACAGATTGACCAGGT